>CBIHQA010000579.1:0-2767 GCA_966211475.1 uncultured Neisseriales bacterium | reverse complement strand
TTCGCCCCGGCGACGGAAAATACGATAGCAAACACTTACGTCACGCCACCTTCAGCTGCTCCAAATTGAGGCAGCGGCTTGAGATTTTCCGGGCGATTCGGTAACATCACGGATTATCGATTTAGGGATAACCCGTGTTTTTCTCTGCCCGGTTCTCTGCCCGGTCCGCCGCGTGGCGCACCTCCTGCAAAGCAGGGCTTGCGATCGTTCTGGCGGCCTTCGCCCTCGTCTCTCCCGAGGCGGCCGTGGCGAAAGAAGCCGCGAACAAGGCCGGTCAGACGCCTGTCGCCACGGTGTCGGTGGAAGAGCTTCCCGTCGAAGCGGCACAGACCATTGTGCTGATCCACCGGGGCGGTCCCTTCCCCTATTCCAAGGACGGCTCGATATTCAGCAATCGCGAACGCCTGCTGCCCATCAAGAGCCGGGGTTATTACCGCGAATATACGGTGAAGACCGTCGGCGCGCGCGACCGTGGAGCGCGCAGGCTGGTATGCGGTGGCGAAATTGCAAAGAGTCCCGAAGCGTGTTTTTATACCGACGATCACTACGCGAGCTTTCGCCGCGTCGCGAAGTGATCCAGGCCCGAAGCTTTTTTTGACCTAAGGAGGAACGCGACCATGCTTTTGCAGACAGTCCGTCCAAACATTGTTCAGTCGATACGCGCCTACCGCGTAGAAGATCTGCACGAAGCCGCACAGCATGTGGGCCAGCATTTCCTCTACGCCAACCTCGCCTCTGCGCAAACGAAGCAGGACGTGATGGAGGCCATTGCCGAGTCCTTCCTGTTTCCGGCCCACTTTGGCAAGAACCTGGACGCCCTGTACGACTGCATGACGGACCTCGTCCACAAGTCCGGCACCCAGCCGGGTTTCGTGGTGGTGCTCGAACAGCTGCCGGACAACCCCCGCTTCGACCGTGAAGCCCGCGAGCAGCTGCTCGACGTCTTCCGCGACACGGCCGACTTCTGGGCCGAACGCAAGGTCCCCTTCCGGTGCTTCTATTCTTTTCAGTAGCCCGCTCCCAAGAACAAGGGTCATGGGAGCGGGCTACGGATACGGCCCAGATTGCAAGCGACAAACCCGCCAAGCCGGCAAGCAAAAGCGCGGCCGCGGCCAGCTTCGGCACCAACATGCCGATGATGAGCAGTGCGTTCGATACCTCGATGTGGTTGTCGGCGGCCTGAGCGTCGTCTTTTCGACCCACCTGAAAGGCCCGCGTTCGCGGGCCTTTTTCTTTTTGGAAGCCAGCAGCACGGCAAGCCGCACGTCGTTGATGCTGGAGAGGCTTTCCAATTCACGCCATCCAGCCAACGCAAGCGCGTCCACCACAGACCGACAGGCCGATCAAGCCGGACTGCCCTGCGCGCGCACCGCTGCCGTCGCGGCGCCCGGCCACGATCGGCGATTCGCTGGAGTCGTGATGTTCGGACGCGCCGTCCGCTGCACAGCGGCCGAAGCGAACACCCCTCAGAAGCCCACCTCTTTCTGGTGCCGCACCACGAGGATCGTGACCGCATCCGGATCGATGCGATAGCGAACCACGTAGCCGCTATCGCCGAAGTCGATGACCCACTCACGAAACTCGTCGGGCACGTCCTCGATGGGGCGCCCTATGCCAGGCTGCTGCCCCAGCACCCTCACCCCTTGGCGGACGGCCTTTACCGCCCGCTTGGCGGCATCGAGGTTCTTGGGTGCCAGGAAGCGATAGAGGCGTTGAACATCAAGCAGCGCCGGTGCTGACCAGATCAGACCCGACATTCAGGCGGCTCGATGTCGTTACCCTGTTCAAGCTGCATCAACCAGGCATCGGCCTCATCAGCGGTCACGTGCAGTCCGGTGCTGCGATACTCTTCCCACGCCTTGAGCGTGTCCTGGCGAAACGCTTCCCGTTTTTCCTCGCGCTCGAGGTACTGATTGACGGCCTCGCGCATCAACCAGTGCGCCGTGCGATGGCGCGCGTCAGCCAGGCGCTTCAAGCGAGCCTTGGTAGCTTCGTCGATCTTGATCGCCACAGGGCGAATGGTGGCAGCAGTCATGGCAACCCCACTTGGTATTCCAAGGTATTACCTTACCATACTTGCTGCCTTGGCGCGACCTTCCGCCCATACGACTCAGCAGGCCGGGTTCCCCGCGGTCCCCAGCCGGGCGGCCAGCGCCAGATACTCGCCCACCTCCACCTCCTCGGCCCGCCGCTGCAGGTCGAACTCACCCTCGAAGCCCCGCCCTGTCAGCCAGGCTCCCAGGGTGTTGCGCAGGATCTTGCGCCGCTGCGAGAAGGCGACCGTGACCAGCTCCCCCAGCAGCCCGGCATCGACTCCCTCGGGGGCCGGCAGCGGCAGCATGCGCACCACGGCCGAGTCGACCCGCGGCGGCGGGTCGAAGGCCTCGGGGTACACGTCCAGCACCGACTCGATGTCGTAGCGCCACTGCAGCATCACGCTCAGCCGGCCGTAGTCCTTGGTGCCGGGCCGGGCGGCCATGCGGTCGACCACTTCCTTTTGCAGCATGAAGTGCTGGTCGATCACCTGGTCCACCGAGTCGAGCAGGTGGAACAGGATGGGCGTGGAGATGTTGTACGGCAGGTTGCCGATCACCCGCAGCTTCTGGCCAGCCGCGGCCGCCAGCGCCGGGAAATCGACCTTCAGCACGTCGGACTCGACCACGCTGAGCTCCGGACGCCGGCGCAGCCGGGCCGCGAGGTCGCGGTCGAGCTCGACCACCGTCAGGCGGCCGCTGCGTTCGACCACCGGGTCGGTCATCGCGCCCAG
>CBIHQA010000578.1:0-2775 GCA_966211475.1 uncultured Neisseriales bacterium | reverse complement strand
CGGCGCCAGGCTGCGAACAAACCCCGGGGGCCCGCTTGCGGGTCATCGACAGCCCACCCTCCCGCCAGAGGGCGGGAGTTGGAGGGTGGGGAAAGTCTCGGGGAGGCTGCTGATGGGTTGCCGTGGGTCAAACCAGCAAAGCTTGCTTTGCGCCCGTCTGACGTCGTGCTTTCCACCTTTGTTAGCAGGCTGACGCCGGCAACCGCCGGCGCAAGCACGAGAGAGGAGTTTTAGTTATTTCTATTTCGCCGCCCAGGCGTTGAAGCGCTGCTCCAGCGCCTCGCCGTAGTCGGTCCAGAAGGCGGTGTTCACGCCGCTCACGCTATGGCTGTACAGGGAAGCATCGGGCGGTTTATAAGCAAGGTATGACGCTCGCTTCCGCCCGCTCCTCACTGCCGGCACGGTTCGGCCGTGATCTCGATCCATGCTTCATCCGGCGCTGCTCGGTCTGGCTGCTGGTGGGGATGCTTTCCGTTGCGGGCATGGCTGCGCAGGCTGCCGACGTGCTGCGCTGTTTCCCCGTCGGCCCCATCTACGAATACCGCTGGAAACTGCTGCAACTGGTGCTCGAACACACCCGCGATGGTGGCTCACCGGTCCGGTTGCAGCCCTATCCGGAAGAGGTGACGCAGAACCGGGCACTCGCGCTGCTGGAGACCGGTCAGCTCGATGTGCTTGCGCTGGGCACCAACCAGGAAAGGGAGGCCCGGCTGATGCCGGTGCGCATCGACATCCTGAAGGGCATCGTCGGTTTTCGTGTGCTGATCATCCGGGCCGACGATCAGGCACGCATCACCCGCATGGATGACGACACCTTCCGCCGTAAACTCACCTTCGGGCTCAATAGCCAATGGGCGGATCTGCCGATCATGCGCCGCAATGGCTATGCGGTGGAGACGTCCGACAACTATGAAAACCTGTTCGCCATGCTGGCGGAACGGCGCTTCGACGCCTTCCCGCGTGGGCTCAACGAGGCGAAGCGCGAGGTGGACGCCCGCCGCACCCAGTATCCGCAGTTGGCGGTGGAGCGCACCAAGGCAGTGTTCTTCCCGTATCCGATCTATTTCTGGGTGCGCAAGGACAATCCGGAACTGGCTGCCCGCATCAAGCGGGGGCTGGAGCTGTCGCTGGCGGACGGCTCGTTCCGCCGCTTGTTCGAGCACTATCACGCGTCGGAAATCGCTGCACTGAAGAAGACGCCGCGGCATGTGATCCGGCTGGACAACCCGGTGCTGCCTGCGGGGGATGCGGTGCCGGATACCAGTTGGTGGTACGTTCCGCCGAAGCGTAAGTCCTGAGGGGCCGTATTTCTCAGGGCATCACGCGCTGATAGTCCGCCAGCAGCAGCGCGATCTGATCTGGCGGTTGCGGCCGGCCGAGCAAAAAGCCTTGCACCTGGTCGCAGCCGAGTTCGCGCACCACCGCCAGTTGCGCCTCGGTTTCCACCCCTTCGGCGATCACCTCCAGCCCCAGGTTATGGCCCAGCGCCACGATGGTGGAGGCGATGGCACGGTCGCGTGGCTCCGTCGCCAGGTCGCGGACGAAGGATTGGTCGATCTTCAGCCGGTGCAGCGGCAGGCGCTTCAGGTAAGCCAGGCTCGAATAGCCGGTGCCGAAGTCGTCGACCGCCGTGCGCACGCCGCATTCATGCAGCCCGTGCAGTACCGCCTGGGTCTGCTCCACGTCCTGGGTGAACACGCTCTCGGTGATTTCCAGCTCCAGCCAGCGGGCATCCAGCTTCACGTCGCGCAGGGTCTGCAGCACGACTTGCTCGATGTCGCCCTGCGCAAACTGCCGGGCCGACACATTGACTGACATCACCACCGGCGGCAGGCCGGCCGCTTGCCAGACCTTGGCCTGGCGGCAGGCTTCGCGCAGCGCGAATTCGCCCAGGGTGTGGATGATGCCGCAGTCCTCTGCCACCGGGATGAAGCGCGCCGGCGACACATTGCCCCATTGAGGGTGCTTCCAGCGCATCAGCGCTTCCATCCCGGTCAGCGCGCCGGTGGCGGCGTGGTACTGCGGCTGATAGTGCAAACTGAGTTCACCGCGCGATAGTGCCTGGCGCAGTGCGCTCTCGACTTCCAGGCGGGCGGTGGCGGCGGCGTTCATCGACGGCGTGAAGAAGTGCAGCGTATTGCGGCCATCCGACTTGGCCTGGTACATGGCCGATTCGGCCTGCTTGAGCAGTTCGTTGAAGTCGCGGCCATCGGCCGGGCACATGCTGACACCGATGCTGGCGGTTAGGGTGAGCATCTGCTCGCCCATCTGCAGCGGCGCGCTGATCTCCTCCAGCATCCGCTGTGCCAGGCGGGCTGCGCCGATGCGCGATTCGCTGGGCAGCATCAGCACGAATTCGTCTCCGCCCAGCCGCCCCAGCGTGTCGCAGTCCCGCAGCATCATCTGTAGGCGGGCGGCGATGCTGCACAGCAGCCGGTCGCCGGCCCCGTGTCCCAGCGACTCGTTGATGGTCTTGAAATGGTCGAGGTCCAGCAGCATCAGCGCCAGCTCGCCGCCGGTCTGGCCGGACATCGCCAGTGCCTGGGCGCAGCGCTCGGTCAGCAGGCGCCGGTTGGGCAGGCCAGTCAATGCGTCGAAATAGGCCAGCCGGTGGATCAGGTCTTCCGCTTGCTTGTGGCGGCTGATGTCGGAGAACAGGCCGATGTAGTGACTGAAGCCGCCTGCCGGATCGTGGATGCCAGCCAAGCTGGCGATGGCCGGGGCGGAGGATTCTGCCTTGTGGCGCAGCGCGAGTTCACCTTCCCACAGGCCGCC
>CBIHQA010000577.1:0-2795 GCA_966211475.1 uncultured Neisseriales bacterium | reverse complement strand
CTGGCCGCTTCCAGGATGGCCCGGCTTTGCAGCATCGGCGATTCCGGCACCAGCCGGTAGGACTTGCCGCTCTTCTGCAGCCCCAATTTCAGCGCCGCCAGGATATAGACGCCGTTCGGATCATGCGCCGAGGGCAAGGTCGGGTAGTGGATCTCCTCCACCGCCAGGCACAGCGTGCTGCCGAGCAATAGCAGGAGTGCGCTTATCCACCGCATGTCGTCATTTCCCGCGCCACCTTCCGCCCCTCCCCGTTTGGCCCATCTGTCGTACGGCTTGTCAACCGTACTTATTCGAAGCGTCCGATTATGCAGCAGCATGACCCATACCGGTGAGACCGCTTGCGACACCCGACTGCCCTGGATCGACGTTTGCCGGAATGGCCTGCGTCTGCAACCATGACATCGTTCAACGCCTACTTTCCGGAACCCCGTCATGTCCCATTCCCTCGACACCCTGGTGGATGCCGCCAGCCTCGGCCTGGCCCACCGCGTCCGCAGCCCGCAAGTGGAACAGCCGGCAGGCGGCCCTTGCCTGCTCCTGCTGCACGGTGTGGGATCGAACGAGGCCAACCTGGCCGGCTTCGCACAGATGCAGGACCCACGACTGACGGTGATCCTCGGCCGCGGGCCGCTCACCTTCGGGCCAGGGCAGTTCGGCTGGTTCCAGGTCAATTTCACCGCCCAGGGGCCGATCATCAACGCGCCGCAGGCGGAAGCCTCCCGCCAGTTGCTGGCGGACTTCATCGGCCGACTGCCGGCGGCCTACGGGGTGGATCCGCGCCGCATCTGGATCGCCGGTTTCAGCCAGGGCGGCATCATGAGCGCCAGCGTCGGGCTGACCCGGCCGGAGGTGGTGGCCGGCTTCGGTCTGATGAGCGGGCGCATCCTGCCGGAGATCGGGCCGCTGATCGCCCCGTCCGAGCAACTGGCGTCGCTCGATGCCTTCGTGTCGCACGGTGCGATGGACGACAAGTTGCCGGTCGCCCTCGCCCATCGCTCCCGCGATCTGCTTACCGACAAGGGCGTGCGTTTCGATTACCACGAATACCCCGCCGGCCACGAACTGAACCAGGCGATGGCGCAGGATTTCGTCACCTGGCTGACCAGCCGCATCGACGCCGCCTGAACCCGCATTCCGCCTGGGTTTCCGGTGATAGGTATTTTCAATGTCATAGATTTAATTAATCAATTTGAGACATTGATAGCCAAGCCTTAACATTCGCTCACTCCCTTACCAACTCACCCACAGGAGAAGCGACATGTCCCTCATCAACACCCAGGTCAAGCCCTTCAAGGCCACCGCCTTCCACAACGGCAAGTTCGTCGACGTCTCCGACGAAAGCATCAAGGGCAAGTGGTCCGTGTTCGTGTTCTACCCGGCCGACTTCACCTTCGTCTGCCCGACCGAACTGGAAGACCTGGCCGACAACTACGCCGAATTCCAGAAGATGGGCGTCGAAATCTTCGGCGTGTCCACCGACACCCACTTCGCCCACAAGGCCTGGCACGACACCTCCGACGCCATCAAGAAGGTCAACTACCCGCTGGTGGGCGACCCGACCGGCAAGCTGACCCGCAACTTCGAAGTAATGATCGAAGAAGAAGGCCTGGCCCTGCGCGGCACCTTCGTGGTGAACCCGGAAGGCCAGATCAAGCTGTGCGAAATCCACGACAACGGTATCGGCCGTGACGCCAAGGAACTGCTGCGCAAGGTGAAGGCCGCCCAGTACGTGGCCTCCCACCCGGGTGAAGTATGCCCCGCCAAGTGGAACGAAGGCGCCGCTACCCTGAAGCCGTCGCTGGACCTGGTCGGCAAGATCTGATCGACCTGGCGGAATCCTCCGACGTGGCGGGCTGCGGCCTGCCACGGCCCGGAGGGCCACGCCGGCAGCGCCTGCCCGACGGACGCTGCCGACGGGGCCCGCAATGCCCCCTCCGAATACCGACCAAGAACAAAAGGACTTCACCATGCTCGACACCGATCTCAAGGCACAACTCAAGGCCTACCTCGAACGCATCACGCTGCCCATCGAGCTGATCGCATCGGTGGACGACAGCCAAGGCGCCCGCGACATGATCGCGCTGCTGCGCGACGTGGCCGAACAATCCGACCGTGTGACGCTGATCGAGCGCCGCGACGACGACGAGCGCAAGCCGTCCTTCCGCATCCAGCGCACCGGCACCAACGTCGGCGTGCGCTTCGCCGGCCTGCCGATGGGGCACGAGTTCACCTCGCTGGTGCTCGCGCTGCTGCAAGTCGGCGGCTACCCGCCCAAGCTCGATGCCGACGTGATCGAACAGATCAAGGCGCTGGACGGCGACTATCGCTTCGAAACCTACATGTCGCTGACCTGCCAGAACTGCCCGGACGTGGTGCAGGCGCTCAACGTAATGTCGGTGATCAACCCGCGCATCCAGCACGTCGCCATCGACGGCGCGCTGTTTCAGGCTGAAGTCGAGCAACGCAAGATCATGGCGGTGCCGACCCTCTACCTGAACGGCGAAGTGTTCGGCCAGGGCCGCACCGGCGTGGAAGAAATCCTCGCCAAGATCGACACCGGCGCCGCCGCCCGCGATGCCGCCAAGCTCAACGCCAAGGACGATTTCGACGTACTGATCGTCGGTGGTGGCCCGGCCGGCTCCGCCGCCGCCGTCTACGCCGCCCGCAAGGGCATCCGCACCGGCGTGGTGGCCGAGCGCTTCGGCGGCCAGGTGCTCGACACGCTGGCAATCGAAAACTTCATCTCGGTCACCGAGACCGAAGGTCCGAAGTTCGCCGCCGCGCTGGAGCAGCAC
>CBIHQA010000576.1:0-2803 GCA_966211475.1 uncultured Neisseriales bacterium | reverse complement strand
ATGTGCGCGGCGCCATCAACAATGGCGCGAGCCGTGAGGAAATCCGCGAAGTCCTGCTGCATGCGGCGGTTTATTGCGGCGTGCCGCTGGCGATCGACGCCTTCCGGGCCGCGGCGGAAGCGCTGAAGGACATCGAGGCATCGGGCCGTTAATCGTGATCCGTAATTTTACGGATCGGCGCCGCGACGGCACGATGCAAGCGGGATAGAATAACGCTTCCTCTCCCTGGAAGAAGAAATGAAGATCAGTACCTGTTTCGACGCCGGCAGCATCGAGGTGATCGCTGCCGCGCGGCCGGACGACATCCGCCTGAACATCCGCAAGGATTCCAATTCGGAATTCGCGCAATGGTTCTACTTCCGCCTGCAGGGCGCTAAGGGCGAGGCCTGCACGCTGCGCTTCCTCAACGCCAAGGACAGCGCCTACCCGGACGGATGGCCCGACTACCGTGCCGTGGCCAGCTATGACCGCCAGAACTGGTTCCGCGTCCCCACCGACTACGATGGCGAAGTGCTCACCATCCGCCACACGCCGGAACAGGACAGCGTCTACTACGCCTATTTCGAGCCCTACAGCTGGGAACGCCACCTGGCCCTGATCAGTCACGCGCAGGCCAACCCGCGCTGCCGGCTGGAAGACCTGGGCAGCACGCTGGATGGCCGCGATCTGAGCCTGTTGGTGGTGGGCGAGCCCGCACCGCAAAAGCGCAAAATCTGGGTGATTGCCCGCCAGCATCCGGGCGAAACCATGGCCGAATGGTTCATCGAAGGGGTGCTGCAACGCCTGCTGGACGGCAACGATGCGCTGTCGCTCAGCCTGCTGGACCAAGCCGTGTTCTACGTGGTGCCCAACATGAACCCGGACGGCAGCTGCCGTGGCAACCTGCGTGTCAACGCGGCGGGCGCCAACCTCAACCGCGAATGGGCGGAACCCAGCCTTGCTCGCAGCCCGGAAGTGCTCCTGGTGCGTGAGAAAATGCGCCAGGTCGGCTGCGACCTGTTCCTGGATGCCCATGGCGACGAGGCGCTGCCCTACAACTTTGTCGCCGGCAGCGAAGGCAACCCGGGTTACGACGCCCGCCGTGCCGACCTGGAGCAGCGTTTCTCCGACGCTTGGCTGGTCGCCAACCCGGATTTCCAGACCCGGGTCGGTTACGAGCGGGACCGCTTCGGTGAGGCGAACCTGACCCTGGCGACCAACCATGTCGCCGACTACTTCAATTGTCTGGCCTACACCATCGAAATGCCGTTCAAGGACAACGCGAACCGGCCCGACGCCGTGGTCGGCTGGAACGGCGAGCGTAGTCGGCAGCTCGGTGCCTCGGTGTTGCATCCCATTGCCGTGGTGCTGCCCCTCCTGCGAGGTTAGTCCTTTCGAACGAAAGGGCGGAACCATTGCAAACCGGCGCGGTGGGCTCGTCGGATTGACGGGCTCCGCTCGCGATCGGACGGAAAAAGCGGTTTTCGAAAGGCGCCTATCCTTCGAAAACCTCGGTCATTGGAGCAGCGCGCCGTCCTTCTCGGCGGCGCGCCCATCCGATACAGTGAGTCGCATCTGAACGCTGGCGGGTCCGATGCTCTTCACGCACCGCAACCAGGTCACGCTCCTCAAAACCGGCGCCGAGTTCTTCCCGGCGCTGCTTGCGGCCATCGACGCAGCGCAACGCTTCGTCTGGCTGGAAACCTACATCCTGCACGCCGACGAGACCGGCGACCGGATCACCGCCGCCCTCATGCAGGCGGCCGGGCGTGGGGTGCAGGTCAATCTGCTGCTGGACGGATTCGGCTCTTTCGACCTGCCGCTAGGCCTGCAGCAAGCCCTGACGGACGCTGGCGTACGTCTGCTGTTCTTCCGGCCAGAGCGTAGCCGCTGGCGGCTGGCACGGCAGCGGCTGCGGCGTTTGCACCGCAAGCTGGCGACGGTCGACGGCGAGATCGCCTTCGTCGGCGGCATCAACATCCTGAACGACAGCAATACCCCCGAGGAGCCGCCGCGGCTGGATTACGCCGTCGAACTTCGCGGTCCGATCTGCGCCGAGGTGGCGGCCACCCTGCGTCATATGTGGCAACGGGAATGCTGGCTGCAGTTCCGCACCGCCTGGCGCACCCTGCCGCGCGTGCCGGTCCCGCCGGATGCCGGCGAACTGTCGGCCATGTTCCTGATCCGCGACAACCTGCGGCACCGCCGCGCCATCGAGAGCGCCTACCTGGAGGCGATCGACGATGCCAAGCGGGAGATCATTCTCGCCAATGCCTATTTCTTCCCCGGTCTGCGCTTCCGCCATGCGCTGTTGCGGGCGGCGGAGCGGGGCGTGAAGGTGGTCCTGCTGCTGCCCGGCAAGCTGGACCAGCCGCTGATGCAGCTCGCTTGCCGCGCCTTGTTCGGCCGCCTGCTGCGGGCGGGGGTGGAAATCCACGAATACCGTCCCGGCTACCTGCATGCCAAGGTCGGGGTGATCGACCAGTTCTGGGCCACGGTCGGGTCGAGCAATATCGATCCCTTCTCGGTACTGTTGGCGCGGGAAGCGAACGTGGTGGTCAAGAATGCGCTATTCGCGCGTGAGCTGCGGGACGATCTGCTGGGCCGTCTGGCCCACGACGCCGTGCAGATTGATGAGGCGATGCTGCGCCGTGCCCGCTGGGGTTATCGGATCGTGCCGTGGCTGGCGTATCAGTTGGTGCGGGCGATGATCGGCTTGACGGGGTATGGGCGAGAGGAATACCGGGAGTAGCTGCTGCGGTCCTGCCCCGTTAAGCGGCCCGCTTGCGGAACCAGGCGGCCGCGATCGGCACGACGCGCAGCA
>CBIHQA010000575.1:0-2808 GCA_966211475.1 uncultured Neisseriales bacterium | reverse complement strand
TGCCGTTCTGCCACCGACACATGCATGTCGGCGGATTGGCCGAACAGCAGGTCCCAGCCGGCCAGGATTTCGGACATACCGTTCATGCGCGCCCCCAGCGGGTGCACGCAATAGGCGCGCTCGTCGTCGGCCCACAGGCAGCGCATGGCGGCCAGGTCACGTTGTTCGAATGCTTGATAGAACGCAGACTCGACCTCGAGCGGCGAGTCGAAGATGGCACACTCTTCCATGCTATTCCTGATGCAGCGTGATCGTCGGACGCGGGCTGTCGAGCGAGACTTTCGCCCAGACCAGATCCGGCGACAGCTCGTTGAGGCAGTTGAAGTGCTTGAGCGGACATTCCCGTTGGAAACAGGGACTGCACTCCAGGTTCAAATGCGCCAGCCGCGCATGAGGCGACAGCGGCGGGGTGAAGTCGGGGCTGCTCGATCCGTACAGCGCCACCAGCGGCCGGTCCAGCGCGGCAGCCACGTGCATCAGTCCGGAGTCGTTGCTGATCACCTGCCGAGAGACGGCGATCAGGTCGATCGCCTGGGTGAGGCCGGTTTGGCCGCACAGATTGACGGCGGCAGGTACCTGAGCACGGATTTCCTCGCCGACCGGCGCATCCTTCTTCGACCCAAGCAGCCAGACCTGCCAGCCGGCATCAAGGAAGCGCTGCGCCAGGGTAGCGAAGTGCCGTGCTGGCCACCGTTTGGCGGGCCCGAACTCGGCACCGGGGCACATCACCACCACTGGCTTGTCGTCCGACAGTTCCAGCGCGGCCAAGGTGCCGAGCTGCTGTGCACGGGTGCTTTCCAAGCTGGGGCGGGGCAGGGCGTCGGCCGGCAGTGCCACGCCATCCGCCGGTTCCGCCAGCCAGGCGAAGCGCTCCGCCATGGTCGGCAGCGTGCGGGTGTCCAGCTGGCGCAGGTCGTTCAGCAGGCCGTAGCGCTGCTCGCCCTTGAAACCCGTGCGCTTGCGGATTCCGGCAAAGAACGGCACCAGCGCTGATTTCAGCGAATTCGGCAGCACGATCGCTTGGTCGTAGCCTTGCACGGACAGCGAGCGGCCTAGCCGAAAGCGGGCGCGCAGCTTCACGTCGCCGTGCACGAATGGGTTCTCGAAGCTCGCGTTCACCTCCGGCATGCGCGCCAGCAGCGGACGCGTCCAGGCCGGGGCCAGGACGTCCAGCTGCAGATCGGGATGCCGGGCATGCAGGCGCTTGAACAGCGGCTGGGCAAGCACCGAGTCGCCAACCCAGGCAGGGCCAACGATCAGAATGCGGTATCGGTCGGTATGGGACACGCGGGAAAGGACTGCTGCATCAGGATGGCCGCGGCCAGTGGCCGCACCCACCTTAGTGATGGCCGCCGGAGCGGGCGCCACCCTTGAGGGTGTAACGGGTACCGCAGTAGGGGCACAGTGCTTCGCCGGTCTTCTCGATCGGCAGGAACACGCGGGGGTGGGCATTCCACTTCTGCATATTCGGCATCGGGCAATGCAGCGGCAGATCCGTATCGGTGATTTCGATCGCCTTGGCGCGGTTTTCGATCAGGTCGGACATCTTGCTCAAATCGGGGCAGAGCCCCGCTCCTGTTGCTTGTTACTTGTTGACGTAGGTCAGCCAGTCCTGATGACGCTCGTCGCGGCCATGGACCGCGTCGAAATACATCTTCTGGAGCTGCTTGGTGATCGGGCCGGCGGAGCCTTCGCCGATGGTGCGGCCGTCCAGCTCGCGGATCGGCGTGACTTCGGCAGCGGAACCGGTGAAGAAGGCTTCCTCGGCGGTGTACACCTCGTCGCGGGTGATGCGCTTTTCGACCACGGTGAGGCCGATTTCATGCGCCAGCTGCACGATGGTATCGCGGGTAATGCCTTCCAGCGCGCTGGTCAGGTCTGGGGTGAACAGCTTGCCCTTGCGGACGATGAAGATGTTCTCGCCGGAGCCTTCGGCCACGAAGCCGTCCACGTCCAGCAGCAGCGCTTCGTCGTAGCCCTGACTGCTGGCTTCCTGGAAGGCCAGGATGGAATTCACGTAGTTGCCGGAGGTCTTGGCTTTGCACATCGTCACGTTGACATGGTGCCGGGTGAAGCTGGAGGTCTTGACGCGGATGCCCTTGTCCAGCGCTTCCGGGCCGAGGTAGGCGCCCCATTGCCACGCTGCCATCACTACGTGCACCGACAAGGTCTTGGCGGAAATGCCCAGCGCTTCGGAACCGTAGAAGGCCAGCGGACGCAGGTAGGCGGATTCCAGATTGTTCTCACGCACCACCTGGACCTGCGCATCCATCAAGGTCTGCAGGTCGTAGGGGATCTTCATGCCCAGGATCTTGGCGGAGTTGTTCAGCCGCTCGGTGTGTTCCTTCAGGCGGAAGATGGCCGGGCCGCGGTCAGTCTTGTATGCCCGCACACCCTCGAACACGCCCAGGCCGTAGTGCAGGGTGTGAGTCAGGACATGGGTGGTCGCGTCGCGCCACGGCACCATCTTGCCGTCATACCAGATCACGCCGTCACGATCCGCCATGGTCATGGTTCAAATCTCCGTTTTCTTGCGGTACTGCGCCGGCAATTGCATGGGGAGTGCCGGCCAAGCTTAGCAATCGATTGTAGCGTAAAGCTGCTTGGCGGTGTTGGGGGGTGTGCGTGCTGCGGGCGCCCGGGAAACCCGGGCTGATTCTGGCGTTGGCGGTGTGCGGCAGCTTTCTCCATGAATTCCGACTCCCCCCGCCCCCGCCGCCGCGGGGGAGCCTCGCTGCGCTCGTGTCGTTCTTCGGACTGCGCTCCGTTTTGGCGACGCTTCGCTCGCCGCTGTTGCGAGGTTGAATC
>CBIHQA010000574.1:0-2811 GCA_966211475.1 uncultured Neisseriales bacterium | reverse complement strand
TCCAGCATGTAGCCCACCAGTTCGCTGTGTTTGCCGGCTTGTTCATGCGACACGCAGTCGCTGACGCTGTGATAGTGGTAGTCGCCCATCATCGCCGGGTGGCCGCCACAGCGGTCCTGCACCTCGTGGGCCGGGGCGTCCAGGCCGGCGGCGTCCAGCGCATTGAAGATGGTGGCGCCGGTCAGTGCATAGCCGATGGCGCCCATCGGCACACAGGACGGCGTGGCCGCTTCCTCCGGCTGGGCGGGCAGGCGCACGGCGAGATCCTGTGCGGCGATGCTGTTGGGGTTGCGGTCGTAGCGGTAAGCGGGGTCGTCCTGGCGGATTGGGAATTCGCCGGTGCCGTGCGAGGGCAGGTTGTTGCCCATCAGCACGCGCTGGTTGCCCTGCAATTGCACCGTCAGACGCCACTGCCAGGGGACGTTGCCGCGCACGGTGGGTTTTTCCGACGGCTGCCAGGTATTGCCGTGTATCCAAGGCGTGGCGCCGGGGCGCGGGCTTTCCGGGAAACGGGTCTCGCAGCTGTACAGGTAGCCTACGGTGGGCTGGCGGGAGACCTTGCCGTCGCCCAGTGGCACTGCGCCATCGGCATGGATCAGCAAGGGCAGGGCGGCCAGGCCGCCGGCGAGGAGTCGAAGAGCGCGCATGGCCCCATGATAGCGGCCCCGTAGCGGACCCGCCCGCTTCCTGCTGCCGGCACCCTAAAACACAGTACACTCCGGCATCCCCTCCCTGCCATCACGGACCGATGGAAACCAAGTGGATCGAAGACTTCCTGAGCCTGGCCGAGACCGGTAGCTTCACCCGGTCCGCCCAGGCCCGCCACCTGACGCAGCCGGCGTTCTCGCGCCGTATCCAGGCGCTGGAAAGCTGGCTGGGCGCTGACCTGATCGACCGCGCCAGCTATCCGACCCGGCTCACCCCGGCCGGCGAGCTGTTCAAGGCGCAGGCGGTCGCCATGCTGGAGCAGATCAACGCCGCCCGGGCGCTGATGCGTGGCCAGAAGCCGTTGCCGGCAGAGGCAGTGGCCTTTGCGGTGCCGCACACCCTGTCGCTGACCTTCTTCCCGAAGTGGCTGGCCGGTGTCGAGAAGCAGTTCGGCCCGCTGTCCTGCCGGCTGGAAGCCAGCAATGTGCACGACGCGGTGATGGCACTGGTGGAAGGCGGCTGCGACCTGCTGATGTGCTACCACCACCCGCAACAGCCGGTGGAGCTGGACCGCGAACGCTACCAGGGGGTGCGGCTGGGCCTGGAGCGGGTGAGGCCATATTCTCGCTGCAATCGGGAGCGGCAGCCGCGTTACACCCTGCCCGGCACGCCGGACACGCCGCTGCCTTTCCTCGGCTACGCGCCGGATGCCTACCTGCGGCGGATGACCGACATGATCCTGGAGCGCGCGCCTTGCTTCCTGGACCAGCGCTACGAGACCGACATGGCCGAGGGACTGAAGAACATGGCGCTGGAAGGGCATGGCATCGCCTTCCTGCCCGAAAGTACGGTGACCCGCGAAGTCCGTTACGGCCAGTTGGCGGTGGCCGGCGGCGATGACTGGAGCGTGCAGATGGATATCCGGCTGTACAAGGACCGCAAGCGCAGCCGGGGCACGCTGGATGCACTGTGGGCCTTCCTGGCGGGGCACTACCCGGCGGTTTGATGGTCCATCCTGCTGCGCCAGTCGGATGTCATGACGGCGCAACCAACAGGAGACCGCCATGTGCCGACCCGAACACCGTCATCCCGCCCATCGTCATTCCATCTTCTGCATCCTGCCGCCCTACCTGCTGCGCAACATTGCCGCCCATTCGACCGATGCCAACGCCCGGCGGATGGCGGCTGATACCTTGATGCTGGACTTGTCGATGCGCACCCTGCGCAGCACTAACCTGGCCGCCCGCCCACTGGGGCGGCCGATGCCCACCCGGCTGGCCCCCGCGCCGCAGAAGCAGCGCACCATCTTCGACGCCCACAACGTGCAGCAACTGCCCGGCACGCTGGTCCGGGCGGAAGGTAGCGAGCCCAGCAAAGATGTGGCGGTCAACGAGGCCTACGACGGCCTGGGCGACACCTTCGACTTCTACCTCGACGTATTCGACCGCAACTCCATCGACGACAATGGCCTGCCGCTCAACGCCACCGTCCACTACGGCACCGACTACGACAATGCCTTCTGGGACAGCCATCAGATGGTGTTCGGCGATGGCGACGGCAAGATCTTCAACCGCTTCACCATCAGCCTGGACGTGATCGGCCACGAGCTGACCCACGGCGTGACCGAGAACGAGGCCCAATTGGTCTACGCCAACCAGTCCGGCGCGCTCAACGAATCGATGTCCGACGTGTTCGGCTCGCTGGTCAAGCAGTACAAGCTCAAGCAGACGGCGGAAGAGGCGGATTGGCTGATCGGAGAGGGCCTGTTCGTCGCCGGCAAGGTCAAGGGCGTGGCGCTGCGCTCGATGAAGGCACCGGGCACTGCCTACGACGACCCGATCCTGGGCAAGGACCCGCAGCCGGCGCACATGAAGCAGTTCGTCCGCACCCACGAGGACAATGGCGGCGTGCACATCAACTCCGGCATTCCCAACCATGCCTTCTATCTGGTCGCCACCAAGCTGGGCGGCCATGCCTGGGAGCAGGCGGGTAAGATTTGGTACGAGACGCTGCGCCATGCGCGGCTGAAACCCAACAGCAGCTTCCGGTCTTTTGCCCGGCTCACCTGGTCGGGGGGCGCCCCGCGCGCCGGGGGAGGCGGCGGCCCGGCCCCCCCCCGGGCCGCGGGGTGGGGCGGCGGCGGCGGGGATGGGACACCCAGTA
>CBIHQA010000573.1:0-2812 GCA_966211475.1 uncultured Neisseriales bacterium | reverse complement strand
GGGCGGGTACTACTGAGTCGCAGGCCTCGCCGCAAGGCGAGGCTGAAATTGGGCGTCGGGCAAAGCCCGACTGATTCGGGCAGTTGCGGTGCATCGCGACTCCCCTGATATCACCCCAATCCCCCCGCCCTTGCCCTGCAAGGGAGCCTCGCTCCGCGAGTGTTGGCTGTACCGACACACGATGTTGAGGCGGGGGGCGACTGACCTGCCGGTGGTTTCGACCCAAGTAGCCCGGATGCAGCATCGCGGAATCCGGGGTGAGCGTTCCTTCAGAACCCCACCCCGGAAACCGCCTCCCGCGCTACTCAAGGCCCAGGTCGAACCTCTCTCCGCGCAGGCTGGCCGTTCGTCGTTCTTGATTCATCTAAAACAAAACGTAGGGTGCGTCGACCTCTCTCCCGGCGCACCTTACCCATCCCGCCCGGCGGGGTGTCGCAACGGTTTGACCCGCTCTGCCTGCCACAACGCCGTGGGTGCGACAGCGGGTTGATGTTCCAGGTAATCCAACACTTCATAAGCAGGGATGACGACCATGTCCCTAAAGAACAGCCTTACCCCCGATGCGGTGGGTTTGTCTTTGGCAGCGGCGACGGCAACGTCGGCGGAGCCGGCCAAGCCTGTCAATCACCGCTTCCTTCCGCGCCTTCTTTTGGCGCCTTCCGTCCTGTCGCTGCTGTTGTGGATGATCGTCCCGCTGGTGATGACCCTCTACTTCTCGGTGGTGCGGTACAACCTGATGGACCCGGGTGTGCATCCCTTCGTGGGGCTGCAGAACTTCGAGTTCTTCGTCACCGACGGTGCGTTCAGCGCGGCGGTGTGGAACACGATCAAGCTGCTCGGCTCGGTGATCGCGATCACCGTGGTGCTGGGCATCATGCTGGCGCTGCTGGTCAATGAGCCCTTCCTGGGCCGTGGCGTGCTGCGCGTACTGCTGATCTCGCCATTCTTCGTCATGCCATCGGTCAATGCGCTGGTGTGGAAGAACATGATGCTGAACCCGATCTATGGGCTGATCGCACAGGGTCTGCACGCCATCGGCCTGCCGGCGGTGGACTGGTTCACGACCTACCCGCTGCTGTCGATCATCCTGATGATCTCCTGGCAATGGCTGCCGTTCGCCTGCCTGATCTTCATCACCGCGCTGCAGTCGATGGACCGCGAGCAGCTGGAAGCCGCCCGCATGGATGGCGCCAGCTACCTGCAACAGGTGCGCTACCTGTACCTGCCGCACCTGGGGCGGTCAGTGGCGGTGGTGATCATGATCGAGATGATCTTCCTGATGTCGGTGTTCGCCGAAATCTTCACCACCACCGGTGGTGGCCCGGGCTTCGCCAGCACCAACGTGGCGTTCCTGATCTTCAAGCAGGCCTTGCTGAACTTCGACGTGGGCGTGGCATCCGCGGGCGGTCTGTTCGCGGTGCTGCTGGCCAATATCGCGGCGGTGTTCCTGATCCGCATGATCGGCAAGAACCTGGAAAAGTAAGGAGCGGACCATGCAAAGCACTCAATCCATGAACTTCCGCTCAACCGCCCTGTGGGTCCGTACCGCCGTGGCCTGGGCAGTGGGCCTGCTGATCTTCTTCCCCATCCTCTGGACCGGGATGACGGCGTTCAAGACCGAAATGCAGGCGATCTCCACCCCCGCGCTGTGGTTCTGGCATCCGACGCTGGATAGCTTCCTGGAGGTGCAGCAGCGCAGCAACTACCTGCTGTTCGCCAAGAACTCGGTGATCACCAGCGTGGCGTCGACCTTCATCGGCCTGCTGCTGGCGGCGCCGGCGGCGTACTCGATGGCGTTCTTCCAGACCACCCGCAGCAAGGACATCCTGGTGTGGATGCTGTCCACCAAGATGATGCCGGCGGTGGGTTCGCTGGTGCCCATCTACGTGCTGTACCAGCAGTTCGGTCTGCTCGATACGCGCATCGGCCTGATCATCATCTTCACCCTGTCCAACCTGCCGATCATGGTGTGGATGCTGTTCACCTACTTCAAGGAAATCCCGCGCGAGATCCTGGAAGCGGCCCGCATGGACGGCGCCACGGTGATGCAGGAATTCCGTCACGTGCTGCTGCCGCTGGGCCTGGGCGGCGTCGCCTCCACCGCGTTGCTGTGCCTGGTGCTGGCCTGGAACGAATCGTTCTGGTCGCTGAACCTCAGCTCCGCCCACGCTGGCACGCTGTCCACGCTGATTGCCTCGTTCTCCAGCCCGGAAGGCTTGTTCTGGGCCAAGTTGTCGGCCGCGTCCGTGATGGCGGCGGCTCCCATCATCGTCTTCGGTTGGTTCTGCCAGAAGCAGCTCGTGCAAGGGCTGACCTTCGGCGCAGTCAAGTAAGGATTCCACCATGGCCTACCTCAAGCTTTCCGCCATCGAAAAGCGCTTCGGCGATCTGCGCACCATCAAGGGCGTGGATCTGACCATCGAAAAGGGCGAGTTCATCGTCTTCGTCGGCCCCAGCGGCTGCGGCAAATCCACCCTGCTGCGGCTGATCGCCGGGCTGGAAAAAATCGACAACGGCACGTTGATGCTCGACGGCCGCGACATCACCCACCTGCCCTCGTCCAAGCGCGACCTGGCGATGGTGTTCCAGAGCTATGCGCTGTATCCGCACATGACGGTGTTCGACAACCTGTCCTTCGCACTGAAGCTGGCCGGCACCGACCAGAAGGTGATGCGCGAGAAGGTCGAACGCGCCGCCGAGATTCTCAACCTGACCCAGTACCTGCAACGCACGCCCAAGCAGCTCTCCGGCGGCCAGCGTCAGCGGGTGGCGATCGGCCGGGCCATCGTGCGTGCCCCGAAGGTGTTCCTGT
>CBIHQA010000572.1:0-2822 GCA_966211475.1 uncultured Neisseriales bacterium | reverse complement strand
AGCCCTGCACCACCTTGGCCTTCGGGTCGTGGATGGACTCTTTCAGATAAGCCTCGTCCACCTTGATGCTGCTGCCGTCGGATAGATGCTCGGTACGGCCATACAGGCCCTTCCAGGTCGGGCCGACGCTCTTGCTGCCATCCACGCTGTGGCAGGCCATGCAACCCTGCGACTGCGCCAGCTGCTTGCCTTGCGCCGCCGCGTCGCTCCCGGCGGCAGCCACCGCCGGATGGGCGAAGGTCGGCTGGGTGGCCAGCCAGGCCCGGTAGGCCTCCGGCTCGTCGATCACCACATGGCCGCGCATGTTGTAGTGCCCGACGCCGCACAGCTCCGCACACATCAGTTCGAAGTTTCCTGTCTTGGTCGGCGTGAACCAGAACGAGGTGATCATGCCCGGCACCATGTCCATGCGGGCGCGGAACTGCGGTACATAGAAGTCGTGCAGCACGTCCTTGGCGCGCAGCAGCACCTTCACCGGCTGGCCGAGCGGCAGGTGCACCTCCGACCCCTGCACCAGCACGTCGTCCTGGCCATGCGGGTCGCTGGCGCTCATCCCATAGGGATTGGCGGCGCTGACAAAACGGATATCGGTCTGCCCGAGCTGGCCGTCCTTACCCGGCAGGCGGAAGCTCCACTGCCACTGCTGGCCGACTGCTTCCAGCTCCAGCGCGTCCTTGGGCGGCTTCACCAGGTCGGCGTAGACGAATAGGCCGGGCGCCAGCATGGCGATCACCCCGACCGAGGTCAGGCCGATCAGCCAGTATTCCAGCTTGCGGTTTTCCGGCTCGTAGTGGGCCTGAGCACCGGTCTCCCGCCGGAAGCGGATCACGCAGTAGGCCACGAACAGGTTGATCAGGATGAACACCGCCCCGGTGATCCAGAGCGTGATGGTGAGGGTGTCGTCGATCAGGCCCCAGTTGGACGCAAGCGGGGTAGACCACCACGGGCTCAGCACGTGGAAGATCACGACAGCATCGACAATCAGGATGAGTACAATCGCGAGCGCCATGAACCGCTCCTTGCACCTGGCTTGGCAAGGAATACCAAGCGCAGCCAACCTGGTCCTGCGGGATTGCTGGTCTCTTACAAACTAGCACATTGACACGAGCATGAAAGGCCAGTTCACCGGCCAGGGAAGTTTCGTTCCTCAGGCCGCCGCTTAAACTTGCATTTTAAATGCAAATTTAAGTATGATTCGCTCATCCCCTGCGACGGCAAGATAGGCAATGCCATGCAACTGACGCGATTTTCCGACTTCGGCCTGCGTGTGCTGATGTATCTATCCGAGCATGACCGGACGCAACCGGTGACCATCGCCGAGATCGCCACCCAGTTCAACGTGCCACACAACCACCTGGTAAAAGTGGTCAACAAGCTCGGCAAGCTCGGTTGGGTGGCCACGTTGCGAGGTCGTGGCGGCGGCCTGCGCCTGGCTGCACCGCCGGACCAGCTCCGGCTGGGCGTGGTGCTACGAGGCCTGGAAGGTAGTACCGAACTGATCCACTGCGACGATCCGCCCTGCGTGCTGAGCGGCCGCTGCATCCTCAAGCGCGCGCTGGATGCCGGTCTGCAGGCCTTCTACCGCCAGATGGACGAATATACGCTGGCCGACGTCTGCGCCCACCGCACCGGCGAGGCCATCGTCACCCTGCACCGCAACTACCTCGACAATCTGGCCCGGGAAACCAGCCATGCGTGACATCGCAGAAGAAATCGGCCGTCCGCGCGTGACCAAAATCGTGGACCAGTTCTACCAGCAGATCCGTCAGCACCCGACCCTGGCCGGCCCGTTCGGCAAGGTCACCGACTGGCCTGCCCATCTGGAGCACCTGACCCACTTCTGGTGGGTGACGCTGGGTGGGGAACGCTACTTGGACTACCGCTACGCCGTGCCGGCAAAGCATGCCGACGTCGGCTTCACTCCAGCCCTGCTGAGCGACTGGCTGGTGTTGTTCCGCCAGACCGTACGCAGCCATCTACCCGGGGATCTGGCGGAGCCGTGGATCGAGCGGGCGGAGCGCATCGGCGAATCATTGCGGCTGATGTACGAGCTGGGGCACTTCAACAACTCGCCCGCGAGAAGTGCCGAGGCAGTTCCCGGCGCCTAGATCAGGCCAGGGACCGCAAAGGTCCGATGTAGGATGCGTCAACCGGAGCGGGCGCATAGGCGGGGGTGGGTAAGAAGCTGATGCGTCCGCGACGCGTGACGCATCCTAACCCCGCCGGATAAGCCGTCCAGCGTTGGCAACTCCGCCGTCAACACATCCACCAGCATCTGACACTCAGCCTGCGTGCCAACGGAAATCCGCAGGAACTGATCGATCCGCGGCTTGGCGAAGTGCCGCACCAGGATGCGGTTGTCGCGCAGCCGTTGCTGGATGGCCTTTGCGTCGTGCGCCGGATAGCGAGCGAACACAAAGTTCGCGCTCGACGGTAGCACCTCGAAACCCAGCGCAGCCAGTTCCCCGGTCAACCAATCCCGGCTCGCCATCACCTGGCGACGGGTTTGCTCGAAATATGCCACGTCCTTCAGCGCCGCCACCGTTCCTGCCAGCGCCAGCCGGTCCAGCGGGTAGGAATTGAAGGAATTCTTCACCACCTCCAGCGCCGCGATCAGCGCCGGGTCGCCCATGGCGAAGCCCACCCGCAGCCCTGCCAGCGAGCGGGACTTGGACAGGGTTTGCACCACCAGCAGGTTCGGGAATTCCTTCACCAGCGACACTGCGGATTCCGCACCGAAATCGACATAGGCCTCGTCGACCACCACCACCGAGGTCGGGTTGCCGGCCAGCAGGCGACGCACTGCATCCAGCCCCATCGCC
>CBIHQA010000571.1:0-2824 GCA_966211475.1 uncultured Neisseriales bacterium | reverse complement strand
CGCGCCGCGCACGCTGTCAGGCGTTGATGATTCGCGCGGCTGGTTCTCGCTGTTCTCGTCTGGCGTGCGCCACCTCGGCTTCCAGACGAATACGCAGATGGAGCCGCACGATGCGCTGCTGGCGCAGACAACCATCTTCGCGTGCATCTCTCTGATCTCGCAGGACCTCGGCAAGCTTCGTGCAATGCTGATGGAGCAAGTCGGAGGAGTTGGCGGCATCTGGCAAGAGGTGATGAGCCCGGCCTTTTCGCCGGTGCTGCGGAAGCCGAACCATTTCCAGACCTGGCAGCTCTTCGTTGAGCAGTGGGCGATCTCGCTGCTGACACGCGGCAACGCCTATGTGTTGAAGGTTCGCGACGCACGCCGCGTGGTGGTCGCGCTGTACGTGCTGGATCCGCAGCTCGTGCGACCACTGGTGGCGGACAGCGGGGACGTGTTCTACAGCGTCCAGCAGGATGATCTGTCGCGGGTGTTTGAGGCCTTCGATGGGCCTACCGCGCTGCCTGCCAGTGAAGTCATTCACGATCGCATCAATTGCCTGTTCCACCCACTTGTCGGCTTGTCCCCGTTGTTCTCTTCAGCGCTGACCGGCAGCAAAGCCCTGAAGGCTGACAAGAATGCGGAGAAGTTTTTCGCGAATCAGTCACAGCCTGGCGGCGTGCTGACGGGGCCGGAGGAAATCAGCGACTCGACTGCGGCGCGCCTGAAGGCGTATTTCGAAGAAAACTTCAGCGGCGACAACGCTGGCAAGGTTGCCGTACTGGGCGACAACCTCAAGTTCGAAAAGATGTCAACCAACGCGGTGGACTCGCAGTTGGTCGAGCAGTTGGAACTGTCAGCAAAGCAGGTCGCCGCGTCGTTCCATGTGCCGGGGCACATGGTTGGGGCCGGAGACGTGCCACCGAACAACAACGTCGAATCTTTGCAGCTGCAGTACTACAGCCAGTGTCTGCAGAAATACATCGAGCACATCGAGAACGCGCTCGACGACGGGTTGGCGCTAGGCAAGATGACTGATGGCAGGGTGCTTGGCGTCCAGCTGGATCTTGATGGCCTGCTCCGCATGGACACGAAGGCCCTGACTGATTCTCTGAAAGAGCAAGTCGGCGCCGGCATCACGAAGATCAACGAGGCGCGCCGTCGCCTGAATCTTCCGCCGGTAGAGGGTGGCGACACCTGCTACCTGCAGCAGCAGAACTACTCCTTGATAGCGCTGAATAAGCGGGACACCGGTGAAGATCCGTTTGGCAAGCAGGCCGCTGCTCCCGCACCTGGCGAGCCAGTCGCTGACGAGGAAGCGCGAGCCGCGGCAGATGCTGCCAAGTCCGCGGCCGAAGCACTCCGCGCCCAACATGCGGCGCTTGAGCAGCGCATCGCCGCTGCAGAGCTTTTTGCGCGCGAGGCGGACCAGCGGGCAGCGGAGGAGCGACAGCGAGCCGCCGAAGATGCGGCGCGGGTGGCGGCCGAGCAATCTGCATCGCTGCAAAGGCTGATGGATGCTGTACCGCAGGCCATCGCTGACGCGACAAAGGGCACCGCACCTGAGGAGCGCACACGCGAAATCTTGTCGGAGCTGCTCCGGTCCGCCGTGCCTGTGGATGACGACATTGAGGACGCGGCCGCCATCGCGGCACATTTCGACTCGCTGGGGTTGATTGATGGTTGACCGCATGGGGCCGCCGGGGCCAGAGGGTGAGCGTGGCGAACGCGGCCGGCCAGGGCTCAGTGCGTACGACCTTGCGCGCGAAGCTGGCTTCTCCGGGTCGTTTGAGCAGTGGCTGGAATCGCTGCGCGGACCGGCTGGCAAATCGATCAAAGGCGACCGCGGGGAGAAGGGCGACCCGGGCCCGCGCGGTCTACCGGGCCTCGATGGGAGGGATGGCGCACCCGGAGCTGACGCGGTAGCCGACTTCCCAGTACAGGCGGTGTTCGATCGCGACCAAGAAAAACGAACGACACGCCTGAACGTGCTCTATGAGTCCGGCAAGCGGGTGCAAATTTCGCCGAAGCGCGATGCCGATGGGTACATGACTGTCGCGACCTTCACGCGCGTTTGACTGGAGAACCTTGAGATGCTGACGAACGCTCAACTGGCTACGCTCAAAGCAGCGATTGCTGCCGACACCAACCTCAGCCAGCACCCGAACAATGGTGACGGGAACATTGAGATTCAGATCAAGTTGAATGCTGTGGCGTCTCCTGATCGCTTCGTCTGGCGCTCTTCGATCACTCGTTCTCAGATCTATCACACCACGTCGGCTGAAGGCACGACCTGGAATTGGGCGACGTACAAGGCCCAGTCTGTGACTGAGCAGAACGCCTGGACTCAGATGTTCATGGGCGATTCGGTTGACCCGTCGCTGGACAACCTGCGCGCTGGTGTGGCGGCGATCTTTACCGGCAGCGCCCAGCAAAACGCGCAGCGGGATCACGTCTATGCCGTGTCAAAGCGGAAGGCAACGCGCGCAGAAGCGCTGTTCTCCACCGGCACAGGCTCGCAGGCAGTTCCCGGAAAGCTCGGTGTTGGAACGCTCGGCGAGTACATCGAGGGCCTGCTCTCGACGGACGAAATCGAGCGCGCGCGCAACTTCGCCGGATAAAAAATGGCATCCGCAAAGATCGCCTACGGTACGCCGGTCACGGTGACGATGACCGGGATCGAAGACATTGACGCGTCGGCTTCTCTGGTTGCTGGCTGGTCCAGCAACTCGGTCAACAACACGTCGGACCTCTATCAGGACTTTCTGGTAGGCGGCCAGTTCACGCTGGAATCGTCACCCATCCAAGCTGGCGAGATACGTGTCTACATCTACGCAGCTTGGAC
>CBIHQA010000570.1:0-2832 GCA_966211475.1 uncultured Neisseriales bacterium | reverse complement strand
CTGCAACCGAACCTGCCGATGCAGGACGGTTGGATTCAATACGCCGGGCCGCCAGGCACCGTGCCTACGCTTTCCATCGCTCGGTTGCTGGCATCGGACGCCGTCCACGATCCGACTGTGCGCGCGCTGGCCGGCAAGCTGGTGATCATCGGCGCCCGCTTCCAGGGCATGGGCGACCTGCACGGCACGCCCTACCAGCGCAGTTTGCCCGGCCACCCCGGCCGCTTGATGAGCGGGGCCGAAATCCAGGCCAACGTGGTGGAAACGCTGCTTGCCAACAACCCACTGCGGCCGCTGGAAACTGACTGGCGCTGGACGATCTCCGTGCTCCTGCTGGCCACTGCCGCCGCGCTGTTCCTGCGACTGTCGCCATGGAAGGGGCTCGCCCTGTTGCTGGTAGGTATCCTGCTGCCGGTGGGGCTGGGCTACGCCCTGTTCGGGGCCGACCGCATTCTGCCTGTCGCCCCCCTGCAAGCCGCGCTGCTGACCGCCGGCGTGGCGGCCCAGGGCCGGCGGCTCAGCCGCGAAGCCCGCGAAAAGCGTCACATCCGGCAGGTATTCAGCCGCTATGTGTCGGACGAAGTGGTGGACCTGGTGCTGGATGCCGATCGCCCGCCAGACCTAGGCGGCACCACCGCCGAGGTCACAGTGCTGTTCTCCGACATCCGCAACTTCACCACGCTGGCCGAACGACTGAGCGCGCCGGAAACGGTGGAACTGCTGAACGCCTATTTCGAGCGGGTCTGCGCCCCGGTGCTGGACAACGCCGGCAGCATCGACAAGTTCATCGGCGACGCCATCATGGTGCAGTTCGGCGCCCCGCTGCCCTATGCCGACCACGCCCGCCGCGCCGTGCGCACCGCGCTCGCCATCCGCGACGCCGCAGCGGATTTCGCCGGTTGGGTGCAACAACGCTTCCCCGGCCGCGACCTGCCGCCCTTCGCCATCGGCATCGGCCTGCACACCGGCCCCGCCGTGGTCGGCAACGTCGGCTGCAGCCGACGCATGGAATTCACCACCATCGGCGACACCGTCAACCTGGCCGCCCGACTGGAAAGCGCTACAAAAGAACTGGGCTGCGTCATCCTGGCCAGCCGGGATACCTGCGACGCCGCGGGCGCCAACCTCTCTACCGGCCAGACCCGCACCCTGACCGTGAAGGGCCGAGCGCAGCCGGTAGAGGTATTCGAAATCCTGGACGACCACGACGAGGAGCCATCATGCGCCCCTTCCTGACCCTGTTGCTCCTGCTGGCCGGCCCCTTGGCGGCCGCCGCCGGCCCGGATGCGGCCCTGATCACCCGCCTGCAAGGCGAGGTGACCGTCGGCAGCCGCATCGCCGTCCCCTTCCTGAAACTGTCTGCTGGCGACCATTTGGTCCTCAAGCCGCAGGCGACGATCCAGCTGGTGTTCTTCGCCAGTGGCCAGCAGCAGGCCTGGACCGGCCCTGGAGTCGTCGACATCACGGAAAGCGGCGGCAGCAGCCCCACCCTCACCGCCCGCACCACCGCCCTGCCACCGCTGGTGGTGCGCCAACTCGCCAAGACCCCCGGCGCCGGCGAAACCGGCCGCGCCGGCATGGTGATCATTCGCGGCATTCCCACCCCCGCCAAGGTCGCCAAGCTGGAACAGGATTATGCGGCACTCAAGCAACAGGTCGCGGCCGACGATCTGACACCGGAGGTGTTCTACCTCGACGGCCTGATCGAACTGAATGAACTGGAACGCGCCCAGGCGGTGATTAGCATGCTGAGGGCGAGGAAGGGCGATTCCGCCGCGCAGGCAGTGGTCGAACATTTCACGCCGCTGACGCAGGAAGTAGCGCCCACCCCTTGAAAGATCGCAGGGCACAATAAACGTCAGCGCATTGCGCCGCATTCATGCCAAATCTTCGTGCAGACGGAATTACCGAGGACAAATACGGCACAATGTGCCGACGCTTATTGCGTCCAACGCAGAGGTTAGTCCTTTAATATTGTTGCACCCTGCCAGACAGATGGTGGGTTATAGCAGAGATGAAATATGGCAAACCTTGTTCGAAAGCTAATCCTAAAAATCCCTGGTTCAATGGACAAACCTATTGAAATGAGAGTTAGTGAGCCATATTTCCCTGCAAAACGAGCAGGCATGCAGATGTTTTATGGATGCGAGGTCCATTTTCTGACAGGTGACGCTGCGCCAGTTGAATGCCTTGGAATGGATGCAATGCAAGCGATCGGTGCTGCTATCAGGATACTTGATATCTATCTTTCGGGACTGAGTAAGCGCAATGAAGGTGCGCAGCTTGTCTGGGAGAATGGTGAAGTTTATGACCCATTGGAAGATGGGTGGCTACGTGCTAAGTATACCTAGTTCAACCTGATGTTTTTTAGAGATCGTAGGGTGCAATACGCGTCAGGGCATTGCGCCAGATTCATGCCAAATCTCCGCGCAGACAGAATTACCGAGCTCAAATATGGCGCAATGCACTGACGCGTATTGCGCCCCACACGAGCTAGGTATCCTTCAGCCAATCCATCCAGTCGTCAAATGCGGCAGTGGTTGCCACGGGGTTGGCGAGAAAACCTTCGTATGCTTTCGGGGACATCCTAGCGTGGATATAGAGGGAATCGGGCTCGCTCATCAAGGGTCCTTTGAAGTTGGGATCGGGAGATCAGAATGCGGATGCCTGGAAAATTCTCTTGTCATTTATGCAAATTGCATTCTTGGCGAGTCCCTGTAAAGATCATCCTCGATGATTTCAGGAAAATCGAACCCTCCCCCCTTCTTGGCAACCTGTTCATCCGAGGATGCAATGAACCCAAAAAAACGCCCCGACCGGACGCCCGGGCGG
>CBIHQA010000569.1:0-2838 GCA_966211475.1 uncultured Neisseriales bacterium | reverse complement strand
GTGGCGCGCCAGGGCGAGGTCTCGGCAGTTTCCAGCTTGTTCAGATCGAAGGCGCGTGGTTGCAGCGGGCCGTCCCATTCCGTCCAGCCGGTCGGTGCATGGGTATGGTGGAAATGGGTGGCAGGGCCAAAGAAGCCGTCGCGGCCGGCCTCGCGCTCATAGGTGCCGGCCGGCATGTCGCAGTGGGCCTGGCGGGAGGTGATGCCTTCCCGGATCGGAAACCAGATGGGTTTTTTCATGCGCGTCTCCTCGACCTTTGGCTGGTCAACCGTTAATCGTTAAATTACGATTAGTGAAATCAGTTGCACATATCGTGATATCGAACGCCCAAGATGTCAAGCGTCAATTGCTCGGCTACCATCGCGGCAGGGAGGAATACATGGATCAGGACAAGGATCAGCAAGGCATCCAGTCGCTCGAAGTGGCGGGAACCTTGCTGCGCACACTGGCGGTGCATGCACGGCCGATGATGCTCAAGGATCTGGCAGCGGGCAGCGGCATGCCGGCCGCCAAGGCGCACCGCTATCTGGTCAGCTTCATCCGCTTGGGGCTGGTGGAGCAGGAGGCGTCCACCGGGCGCTACGAGCTGGGGTCATTCGCCCTGCAACTGGGGCTGGCGGCGCTCAACCGGCTGGACCCGGTACGGTTCGGCACGCCGGTACTGGCGGAATTGCGGGATGCGCTGGAACACAGCACCGCGATGGCGGTATGGGGCACGCACGGCGCCACCATCGTGCGCTGGGAAGAGGCGAGCGATGCGGTGACCGTCAACCTGCGTACCGGCGCCGTCATGCCCTTGCTGAGCAGTGCGATTGGCCGCTGCTTCCTGGCCTATTCACGGCCGGAGGTGGTGGCGTCGTTCCTGGAGGCCGAACTGACGGCACCGAATGCGCCAAGCCGGGAAGAAGTACAACGGATCATCGATGAAGTGCGCGGAAAAGGGGTATCGCGTGTCAAAGGGGAGCTGTTGCCCGGCATCCACGCGCTGTGCGCGCCGGTGTTCGACCATCAGGGCCATATCGTATTGGCGTTGACGGTGGTGGCCCCGGCGGCACTGCTTGATGTGTCATGGGACGGCCGTCCGGCCAATGTACTGAAAGAGGCGGCCCAACGCTTGTCGACCCGTTTGGGGTGCATCGACTGACGGATGTCGATGCACCAATTCGGGGCGTCTGTAAGTCGAATGCTGCATTGCATCTACGGCGCTATGCCGCATGCTATCTGGATTGCAGCTTTCTTACGATTTCTGTAAGGCTTTGGGAAAGCGTCCCAATCCGCTATAATGGCGTCGTTTGGATGCCTCCCCCGACTGCCTACATGCTGCTCTGTAACCCATACGAAATCATCATTCAGGGCCTGACCTCTTCCGGCCGCACGTTCCGTCCGAGCGACTGGGCAGAGCGTCTGACAGGTATCCTGTCGACCTTCGGCTGGGATCAGAAGCTGTCGTACTCGCCGTATGTGCGTCCGATGACGGTCGACGGCGTCCGCTGCGTGGCGGTCGACAAGCAGCTGGAGAAGATCAACCCGCGCGTGTTCGCCTTCATCATGGCGTTTGCCAAGGACAACGACCTGCGCGTGGTCGATTGCCGCACCCTGATCGCGGAATACGAGGAAAAGGAAGTGTGCGCCATCGACGTGGTGGCCGCTCCGCCCGCTGCGCCAGCCATCTGAGCTTTACCGGATACCCAAAACAAAACAGCCCGCTTAGCGGGCTGTTTTGTTTGGCGGACTACTGCGTTGCGTTGGGTGTTGCGCTTACACCACCGGCACCGTATCCACGAAGCTCGGGCGCTCGCTCAGCTTGGCGTAGTGGCGGGCCAGGTTCGGATAGTCGTCCTGCCAGGTCACGTCCGGGAAGCGCAGTTCCAGGTAGCCCAGTGCGCAGCCAAAGGCGATGTCGGCCAGTGTGAAGCCGTCTTCCACACACCAGGGCTTGTCGGCCAGGTTTTCCGACATCCAGGCGAGGCCGCGATGGATCTTGTCGTACTGGCGCTGGATCCAGTCCGGGTCCTGGCGGCTTTCCGGGCGCTTGCGTTCGATGAAGATGGCGGCGGCCGCGTCGCAGATACCGTCGGCCAGCGCTTCCCAGCGCTTGACCTTGGTCAGCGGGCGGTTGTCGTGCGGCAGCAGCTTGCCAACCGGCGACAGGCGATCGAAGTATTCGACGATCACGCGGGAGTCGTACAGCGACTCGCCGTCGTCCAGCAGCAGGACGGGCACCTTGCCGAGCGGGTTGTAGTCGGGGACGCGAGAGTCGGCGTTCCACGGGACATCAACTTCCGATTCGATAGGTAGCTGCTTTTCCTGCGCAACGATACGGGCTTTGCGGGCGTAGGGACTGGTCAGCGAAATGATCAGCTTCATGGAACGTCCGAGGCAGAATTCTAGGGAGTCGCGGGAATTATACGGGATGGCCAGCCATAAAGTCTTGTGCTGCGCATCATCCAGCGACCCATCAAAGGTCATGTCAACCGGGTTTTGCAACGGACGTTATTGGCAGTGACGCGCATGCGGCCGCTCCGCGTCGTGGAATTTCCCCTCGTCCCATTACTCAGGAGCATTGCCATGAAGACCTGGTTGACCGCTTTGACCGCTGCTACCGTGTTGTGTGTTGCTGGCGCCCCGGTGCTGGCCTCCGCTGCGACCACAACCCCGGAAAAGCCGGCTTCCCACAAGATGATGAAGAAGCACGCGATGAAGAAGCATCACGCCAAGAAGCACATGGCGAAGAAGGAAAAGGCAGCCAGCCAAGGCTGATCGCCTGCCTGATCCAAAAAGAATACGGCCCGTTTGCGGGCCGTGCTCTTGCCCTCCCGCCGGCGGGCGGGAGTTGGA
>CBIHQA010000568.1:0-2848 GCA_966211475.1 uncultured Neisseriales bacterium | reverse complement strand
GGTATGGCTCCCGCAGGCGTTGCCGATGAGAAAGCAGCCGGTATGTTCGGGGTGTCTACCTGTACCGTGCGCCGCTGGCGTGCTGGAGAAACCCGCGTACCTCCCGCTGTGTTCTGGCTGGTCGGAATGGCGATGAACAAGCAGCTACCGCCCGTGTTCGGTGCGTTCGCTGGATTCTGGTTTGATCTTCGGTATGGTCGCTGGGTCATGGTTCCCCCAGGCGGCGATGCGTCCGATGGAGTAGACGCAGATCAAGTCGTCAAGGCGAGCCGGTGGCGACTCACTTCCGGGCTACTTCGAATGCAACGCGATGCCCGCATGACATGGCAGCACACAGTGCCCCAATGGGTGAATAAGCCAGCTCAGATCGGGTTTGATTTCCGGCTACTAGCAAGGGCCGCTTAGGGCTTCAGCAGCGCTACCTACTCGCAAGTGCTTTGCTCAATGCGTCTAGGTGGCGCTCCACGCGCACCATCCAATAGAGCCGTTGCGCCTCATACCTGGCCGCCGTCACCCTGGCCGCCGTAAGTACCCAGCCCGCACCAGCCCCCACAACCGCCCCGGCGATTGTCCAGACAGCAGAACCGTCGCCGGTCACACGCTGTACCACCAGTGGCCCCAGGGGGATGCCGACAACGAATCCCAGCACAGTTGCCACCTTTTGAAAACGCATAGCCCGGCTAACGATGCCATCGGCCACGACCTCTATCAGTTCCGGCATGTATCCATAAGTCATGGCGCGGGATTCTATCGCCAGAACTCCGCCCTGTCGTCCCGTCGGTTGCTAAACCATGCGACGATCAGACCGGCAACCACAGCGACGGCGACTTGTTGAACAAATGCACGATTCATCAGGCCGCCGCCTCTTCCAGTCGATCAATCCGCCGTTCTAGACGGGTTACGTCCGCCCTGAGCCAGCGTAGTTCTACGCGGATGCCGCCCCAGGCGATCAAGCCGCATACGATCCCCGAGAGCAGCGCTTCCATTATTGGCCCTCGCGCTTCAGCACGGCCACCGCAGCGGCGATAGCCGCACCGGCAGCGGTTGCACCAGTCACCGCGCTACCAGACAGGCCCACGAGCGGACCCAGGGCCGGCACCACAGACGACAGCAGCACACCAACACCCGCCCAGGTGGACGGTTCAGACCAACGACTTTTCATGCTTCATTTCTCCAGTTGTGTCCCGTCACTGAAAAACTGTCCTACCAAGAGCCGGTCGCGCCGTGTCCACGAAAGACACCGCCGCCCGCCTCTATGTATCCGTTTACGCGCACCCTCGCCGCCTCGACCTCGTCGCCGATGCCGGTTATCCATGCCCACACAATGTTCGTGTCGGCAAGCTCGCGGTCATTGGTCACGGTCGTTTGGTTCGCCCGGTAATAGTTCACCTCCCCTTGCGTGACCGGCTTCGACAGCGCCGCTAGTTCGTCGGCGTGCAAGGAGTCGTACAGGTCCGCCCCCGGCGCCTGCTTGCTGCCGGTCAACGCCTGATACAGCCCTGTGAAGCCCCGGTTGAACACGTTGTCCGGGCTTGCCGGGTTGAAAGCGTTCGGGTTGCGCTTGAGAAACACGAGGCCCAGCAGCGCCACGCCGCCCACTACCCATGCGGCAGTCGGGATGCGGTCAAGCGCGCTCGCGCTCATCGGATCGCATCCCGGCCGTAGATGGCGGTTGCAAGCTCGCTTTCGGGAACCGCATAGCCGTATTCCGTCCGGGCCTGTTCGTCGCGCTCCAGGGCCGCCAGCACGTCACTACCCGCTTTTCCGGTGTTGTAGTCGTAGACCGTGGTTGGCGACGACTGGAACAGCTTGGCGATGCTGCCAGTGTCGAAAGTGCGTGCCGTGTAGCCTTGCCGCGTCTGAGCCTTGCGCACCGTGCCGGTGACCGGCGACACCTTGCCGCCCGTCTTACGCATCCACCACAGCGCGGCGGCGGCCGCTGCGGCAACCATCACGATTGATCCGGTTTTCATATCAAAGCCCTTGCTTGTGTAACCAGCGGTCCCGAAGGGGCGCCGTTGAAATCATGTTCCGTTGCATCAGCCACAGCGCGAAAGCGCCCAGGCCGGCGAGCATCACCATGTTGCGAGGCGTCATGTTCGTGACCGGTCCATAACCTCAGCCTTGAAGAGATTGCCGCCGCCTGCATCTGCCGGCTGCGGCCGCGTAGTGGTCGCGCCCCCGCTCAGGCTCCCGGCGATCTGCTGTAGCAAGTCCTGAATGCCACTCAGCGACGAGTCGCTTTGCGTCTGGCCGGCCACCGGTGCGGGCACTTGTGCCAGCAGCGCGCTAGGCGTGGTCGATGCAGCGGGTGCGGCCTTGCTCTGTTGCAGCAGCCACCACGCAAGGCCGGCAAGCGCCAGCAGGGGTAACGGATCACGCATAGGCCGCCCCGTCGGCAATCGCCGCACCATTGGCCGCCAGCACGTCGCGGGCGCCCTGCATGGTCATGGTGGGCTGGCCGTAGGGTGAGCCGGGCAGGCTGGCCCATTCCAGGGAGCATTTGCGGATGGCCGTGGCAAACCGCCCGGCGATCACGTCTTGCATCGCGCCACGACGCCGGATCAGCGCAAGCGCTGCCTTGTCCTGGCTGGCCGGTGAGAAGTCCGGCAGCGATACGCCGGACGACTTCAAGTCGTCCCAGGTGCGGGCAAGGATCTGATACGCGCCGGCCGCCGTGGACTTGATGAGCTTTCCGCCCATGCGGATGGTGACCAGCTTGCGCGGGTGGTCGGCGAAGCTCTGGAACTGGCCGCCGCCGACCAGCCGGCTATAGCCGGCAGAATCAACCGTGCCCTCACCCGTTCGAATCAGGGTGAGGAACGCTTGAACGTTGTTGTCTTTCGAT
>CBIHQA010000567.1:0-2850 GCA_966211475.1 uncultured Neisseriales bacterium | reverse complement strand
ACTACCACCACCCGTTTGCGGGGCCGCCGCGGGGGGCGGGGGTCACGCCGCCGCCCCCGCCGCCTGCGGCGTCCAGGCTACGGATCGCAGCGTTACTTCAGCAATACCTCATGCTCCAACCCGAGCATGTAGCCGCCCCAGTGCCGGCCGTTCACGTACACCGGTACTGAGACCAGCGCGAAGATGTCGCCGATGTCGCGCACATAGGCCTGGAACAGGAATTCGCCGGTGTCGTTGCCGCACTTCGACAGCATCGCGTTGCCCTTGTGGAAACGCTTGTCGCGGCTGTGCGCGGTGTTGCGGGCCACATCTTCCGTCTGCGGCTGGCAGTACTTGCTGACGTGGGTCGGCGGGTAAATGTCGCCTTCGGTCACCATCACCGCCAGGTCGCAGCCCTTGATGCGGCCGGCCGCCTGGTCGTAGAACGGGCGGAAGATTTTCTCGAAGGCTTCGTCGTAGCTGGTGTGGTACTGCTGCGGATTGGTGCCGGCGATCGGCTGATAGCGCTTGTCGAACACGTCGTAGCCCTGCTTCACCAACTGGCCGAGCATGTCCTCGCATTGCTGCTTGCCGGCGTAGAGCTCAGCCACGATCCGGTCGAAGGCCTCGTCGCCCAGCCGGAAGCGGCCGAGGTCGCGCATCACCTGTTCGGCGGAGCCGATCAGGTCCTTGGAAGTATCGATGCAGCGCTGCATGTAGCCGGACATCTGCTCCGACAGCTCGTGCATGCGGCCCACGTTGTCGTGGATCTCGTGGTTGTTGGTCGAGAGCGCCTCCACCGCGCCGCGGATGGAACCCAGCTCGGTATTCACCCGCTGGCTGCCGTCGGCAAAATTGGCCAGCTGGCCGGTGGCCGCGGCCAGCACCTCGCTGGCGCGGCCGATGCTCTGCGCCACCACCGAAGCGGCGTCAGAGGTGTCCTTGGATTGCAGGTGGATCTCCTGCGCCTTGCCGGTGACGGTGGCGGCCAGGCTGTTGGTGCGTTCCGCCAGCTTGCGCACCTCGTCTGCCACCACCGCGAAGCCGCGGCCGGATTCGCCGGCGCGGGCCGCCTCGATGGCGGCGTTCAAGGCCAGCAGGTTGGTCTGGTCCGAAATCTCGCGGATCTGCGCCACGCTGCTGATGATCGCCTCGGTATCGGCCAGCAGCTTGCTGACGTTGGTGGTGAAGCCCTGCATCACCTCGGCCGCCTGGCGGGCGTTATCGTCGGCCACCGCCATTTCCTCGCGGGTGGCAGCGGCGCCGGTGGCCAGGTCGGTGGCGAAGCCGGCGATCACGCCGATGCTGGACTGGACGTTGTCGACTTCCTGGCTGGTGCGTTCGGTGAGGGTGAAGATGGCTTCGGCCAGCTTCTCCTGCTCCTGCGCCTGGACGTTGGCGTCGGCGATCAGCTTGCCGATCTGGGCGGCCTCGATCGACACCGCGACATTGTTCTGGCGAACACCGTGGAGCGTATTCCGCAGATCACCGCGGAAGTGGTTGATCGCGCTTGAGGCCTCACCCAGCGCCCCATCCGCTGGCGGCAAGCGCCGTGTCAGGTCTCGGGCGTCCTGGCCACCGAAGGCCTGCAGCGAGGTGTTGAATTGCCCCACCGAGCGCACCACGCCACGATGCAGCCAGAAATAGCCGGCTACCGCCACCACCAGGCCGATCACCGCGCACAGGATGCCTTCCTGCATCGCGCCCTTGCTGACCATCAGGCCAGCAGCCAGCCACACCACCAGTAACTGCAACCCGATCGCACCCGCGACTTGCTTCTTCATCCGCTCCCTTTCTGCCGTTCTTGTTGTCAGGCGGTCGTCCGTGCGCCCGCCACCGGGCATTCTCCTATGCCCGGATGACATATTGGCCGGCGCCCCACCGGAGTGCAAGCCCGCTGCGATGGCCATCGGACCAGACAGATCGGGTCATGCCGCGCCACGCCGGCAAGGAGCGTTGCAGACGATGCCGCCTTACGCCGCCAGCTTGCGCGGCTCGGCGCGGCTGTCGTAGTCCAGGCCCAGCACATCGGCGTTGTCGCGGCAGAAGGCCAAGCCGGCGTTGTAGCCCACGTCGAACAGCAGGCTCAGGTTGGATTGGGACCAGTCCAGCACCTTGTCCCAGTGGCCTTCCGGAATACCGCTCATGAGGTTCACCTTCAGCAGGCGGCGCTTTTCCTGCCCTGCCGCATCGCGGTTGTGCTGCAACTCGAACAGGCGGATGTCGTCCTTCGCGATCTCCACCAACGGCGTGATGATGGAATGCACCCAGGCGTCGTACAGATTGCGTGGCGTGCGGATCAGCTTGTCGGCACCGAGGATGTCGAACACCACCAGCGTATCCAGGTCCGGATGCAGCGCGTCGCCGCCCGGCGTGTCGTCGACCAGTGCTTTGAAGTTGAGCGTATCGATGGCTGCGCCTTCGATGTAGTCCTCGCCGTCGATGCGGTACGGCGGATAGATGAAGGGGAAGGAGAACGCCGCGCGGATGTGTTCCGGCGTGATCTGGTCCTTGCCCCAGATGGTCATCTGCGAGCGGCTGGTGTTGTAGGCGTTGATGTAGAAGTTCGGCACGATGCTGCGCACCGCGTCGAAATCGATGGCTTGCTCGGCGAACGGCAGGTGGGCGCACAAGCCCAGGCTGTTGGGCGTTAGGTTGCTCGGCGACAGGCTCAGCAAACCAAGCCGCAGCCAGTCCGCCAGCACGCCGTTGAGCGAGCCGTCCGCGAAGGCATCGAAGCCTGGAATCCGGTCTTCGACGTCACGCCGGCGGAACTGATCGACGCCATCGTCACCGAGCGCGGCGTGATCGAGCGTCCGGATGCCGCGAAGATGGCGGCTGCGTTCGGCGCGCCCTGAGCGCGCGGATGGG
>CBIHQA010000566.1:0-2851 GCA_966211475.1 uncultured Neisseriales bacterium | reverse complement strand
CGACAAGCCTTCGCAAGCGATGTGCCAGGTACGCCAATCCGCCTTGCCGCCTGCCAGGCAGGGGATCGGTTCCAGCATAGGCTCGCAACGTGACGGCAAGTTTTACAGCAAACGGTAAGAGTTGCAGTGCGACTCCGGGTTCCGGAAAGCGGCAAACGAGGTGTGACGGCCCTCGCGGGCGGGTCGCACGGTGGCATGGCGTCGGCATGGGGATTGCTGTGGCGCGGCAGCACCGCAGACGACCAGCGTGCAGCTATCCACCGGGAGAACAACATGAACCAGCCGAATCGGAGACGCATCCTGCAACGGGCGGCGAGCAGCCTGTCTGTCCTGGCCATTCTGGGGACGGGGTTGATGGCGCTGCGCCTGGGGCACGCCGCAGACCAGCCCCCTGCCCCGCCGCCCAGCAGCTATATGCCGGTGGTGATTCCGGAGACCTTCGAGCATCTGATGGCCCGCATGCAGGCCGCCAAGCCGCAGGTGATGAAGCGGCAGATGGACTTGCTGAACGCGCGCTACGACTTGTCCAACCGGCAGGTCGCCGGGGTGACGATGACGCGCGGCAAGCCAGTGCAGGAAGGTGTGCGGGTACGGCTGCCGGCCGGCATGAGCTGGCAGCAGCTGGCGCAGCTGACGCCGGAGGAAATCCGTGCGCGGGATCTATTCCCGGCCGGCTTTTTGCCGTTGCCGCATGCCAACCAGGCGGAGGGCGGGATGGTGTTCCCCCGTTTCCATATCGACGAGATCAAGCGGCAGGAAGGACGCGACCTGACCCGCTTCGATCTGGATTTCGACCTGCCCGAGCATTTTTTGCCGGAATTCCCGCCGCCGATCTTCCTGACCACCCGCAGCGACCTGGGCGACGTGTCGCGCGGTAAGCTGGTGACCATCGATAACTTCTACGCCCTGTTCAACGGCCTGCTGAACCCCAAGCAGATCGAGGGCTTGCGTCTGCTGGTGACGCCCTTCCCCCAGCAGCAATTCAACCAGACCGAGGACCGACGATCGCCCCGCCCCAGTCGCGGTGTCGCGTGCTTCGACTGCCATGTGAACGGCCATACCAATGGCGCCTTCCACCTGGTTGGCGATATCCGGCCGCAGGAGTTCCGGCGGCGCATCGACACGGTGAGCCTGCGCGGGGTCAACATCCAGCGGCTGTTTGGCTCGCAGCGGGCGCTGAAGACGGTGGAGGACTTTACGGAATTCGAACAGCGCGCCGCCTATTTCGATGGTGACCCGGTGATTGCCACCAAGAAGGGCGTGAACGTGCTGGAGCGCGGCAGCCAGGTGCAGTTCATGGCCGAGGTACAGGAGATCCTCGACTTCCCGCCAGCGCCGAAACTGGGGCTGGATGGCAAGCTGGACGTGACCAAGGCGAGCGACGCGGAGCTGCGCGGGCAGTCGCTGTTCTTCGGCAAGGCGCAGTGCGCCACCTGCCACCAGCCGCCGTACTACACCGACAACACCATGCATAACCTGATGGCGGAGCGCTTCTACCGGCCACGGATGGTGAACGGACGGATGGCGGCGTCGGATGGGCCGATCAAGACCTTCGTGCTGCGTGGCATCAAGGATTCGCCGCCCTATCTGCACGACGGTCGGCTGCTGACGCTGGAGGACACGGTGGAGTTCTTCAACCTGGTGCTGAGCACCAAACTGACCGAAGCGGAGAAGAAAGACCTGGTTGCATTCATGCGGGCGCTTTAGCCAACAAAATGCACCGTGCATATGCAAAAACGCATGTAGTTAAGATGTAGTTCATGAGGGTGTAACAACAGCGGGATAGCATCCGACCCGTGATTCCGGCCGGATGCCAGCCCGACAAACAGGGCATCGTGCGGCCGGTTGTTCTTGTACAACCCTTCGTGCTCGGCGCCCCCCCATGCCCCACGTTCAGTCCCCCACTTCCGGCGGCGGTATCCGCCTTGACCGTCGTTTTCTGAAAACCATGGCAACGCCCGCTCCGGCCCGCCTGCTGCTGCAGACCGCAGTCGAATGGGGATGCATTCTGGCGTTGATGGCAGCCGCGCACGCTGCATCTCATCCCGTGGTCAGCCTGCTGTGCATCCTGCTGATCGCGACGCGTCAGCATGCCTTGCTGGCCTTGATGCATGAGTACGCGCACTTTCAGCTGAGCCGCCGGCGACCGTGGCTCAACGACCTGATCGGCGATGTGTTCACCGCCTTTCCCTTCTTCATCACCGTGCATGGCTTTCGCCGCGACCACATGCCGCATCACCGGCATGTGTCAACTGAGCAGGACCCAAACTGGGTGTCCTCACGGCGTAAGGCGCGCTATCAGTTTCCCAAGACACGGGGCCAGATACTGGCCGAGGTGCTGAAGCACACCTTGTGCTGGTACACCCTGTCGGAGCTGAAGACCTACACGGTCGATGCCGGCATGGCGGTCGGCCTGCCCAGGCGGGTGTGGTGGTCGCGGCTGGTTTACTTCGCCCTGCTGGCGGCTGTGGTGGCCTGGCAGCACGTATGGTGGACGGTACTGCTGTACTGGGTGGTGCCGATGTCGACCTTCCTGATGGCGATGCTCTACATCCGCGACGTGGGCGAGCATTTCGGCATGCCGTCCGCTGGCGTGGCGGGCTCCCGCACCGTGCTAGCGGGCTGGCTGGAGCGCTTGCTGATCAGCCAGAACGGCGTCAACTATCATGCCGAACATCATCTGTTCCCGTCGGTGCCATTCTTTCGCCTGGGCTGCCTGCATCGGGCGCTGATGGCGGATACCACCTACCGGGAACAGGCGGTGGTCACCCGGGGGTACTTCACCGGGCTGCTTGTCGAAACAACGGGTTGCGCAGCCCGTTGAGGTTGCGACACGACTTGATACCAGGAG
>CBIHQA010000565.1:0-2856 GCA_966211475.1 uncultured Neisseriales bacterium | reverse complement strand
CAATTCGTCGGCATCTACGGTGCCAAGGGCCTGGCCTACATCAAGGTCAACGACGTCACCAAGCCGAACGAAGAAGGCCTGCAGTCGCCGATCGTCAAAAACCTGCACGAACAGGCGCTGAAGACCATCCTCGAGCAGACCGGCGCCCAGAACGGCGACCTGATCTTCTTCGGCGCCGACAAGACCAAGGTGGTGAACGACGCCATCGGCGCGCTGCGCGTGAAGATCGGCCACGAGAAGGGCTTTGCCGAAGCCGGCTGGAAGCCGCTGTGGGTGGTCGACTTCCCGATGTTCGAACACGACGAGGAAGACGACCGCTGGGTGGCCTGCCATCACCCGTTCACCGCGCCGAAGCCGGGCCACGAAGACATGCTGACCACCAACCCCGGTGCCTGCCGCGCCCGCGCCTACGACATGGTGCTGAACGGCTGGGAAATCGGCGGCGGCTCGGTGCGTATCCACACGGCGGACGTGCAGTCCAAGGTGTTCGACGCCCTGAAGATCGGCCCGGAAGAAGCCCAGAACAAGTTCGGCTTCCTGCTCGACAACCTGAAGTTCGGCGCCCCGCCGCACGGTGGTCTCGCCTTCGGCCTGGATCGCCTGGTCACCCTGATGACCGGCGCCGAGTCGATCCGCGACGTGATCGCCTTCCCGAAGACCCAGCGCGCCCAGTGCCTGCTGACCAACGCCCCGAACGTAGTCGACGAGAAGCAGCTGCGCGAGCTGCACATCAAGCTGCGCAACGCACCGAAGCTGGCGACCGAATAAGGCGCACGCGTTTTCCGGTGGAAACGGCCCCGCGATGCGGGGCCGTTTCGTTTTGTGGTGTTCCTCTCCTACAGGAAACTTCGTAGGGCGGAAAAGCGAAGCGTCTTCCGCCGTTGAAGGTTTATTTCCGCATCGCCGGACGAGACACACCCTATGGCGGAAGGCGCTTCGCTTTTCCGCCCTACATCCATTGGACACAGCGCCGGAAGAAAGCACCGGCGCCACTATTTGTCGCGGGAAGATCAGTCACGCGCTTAACCAGGCACGATGCTCTTGATGTAGTCGATGAAGGCGCGCAGGGGCGGCGGGACCAGGCGGCGCCCTGAGTAGTAGAGGAAGGGGCCGGGGAAGGATGACCACCATGGCTCGAGCACCGCTTCCAGCGCGCCGCTTGCCAGATGGGGGCGCAGCCAGTCTTCGAACAGATAGACGATGCCGCTTCCCGCCTTGGCAGCGTCGACCAGTAAATCGACGGCGGCGGAACGCTCGACCAGCAACGGTCCGTCGGCGTCGACCCTCACGATGTCCTCATCGCGCTTGAATTCCCACGGCTGCGCAGCGCGCCCACCAAAACGCATGCGCAAGCAATCGTGCTGCAGCAACTGGCTCGGGTGATTGGGACGTCCACGTTTGTCGAGATAGGACGGCGCCGCCGCAGCGGCCAAGCGCTGCATGCGCGGGCCGATGGGGACCGCGATCATGTCCTGCTCAAGACGCTCCTCGTAGCGAATGCCGGCATCGCAACCGGCGGCCAGCACGTCGACCAGCCCTTCTTCCGCAATGATTTCCAGCTGGATGTCGGGATAAGCCGCCAGGAAGGCCGGCACGATAGTCGGCAGCACCAACCGGGCCGCACTGACAGGGACGTTGAGCCTCAACTTGCCGGCTGGGCGGTTGCGGAAATCATTGACCTCATCGAGCGCCGCTTCAACCTCGGTCAGTGCCGGGTTGAGGCGCGCCAGCAAACGGTTGCCCGCTTCGGTAGGAACCACGCTGCGGGTGGTGCGGTTCAGCAGACGCACCCCCAGTTGCGCCTCCAGCCGCCGCACCGCCTCGCTCAGACCGGATGCGCTGGCGCCGGTTGCGCGCGCAGCGTCGCGGAAGCCCTTGGTGCGGGCCACGGCGATGAAGGCATTCAGGTCGGCGAGGTCGACTTTCATTGTGCTATTTTTCGTACAGGTCGTTCATATTAAGCCGTATTCTAGAACGATGGCTTCGTACTTACACTGGGACCTCCACTCAAAAGGGATCCAGCATGTCTCAGCCATCCACGACGTATCGCCTCGGCGACCTGACGGTCAATCGCATCGGCTACGGCGCCATGCGACTTTCCGGGCCACATATTTTCGGTCCGCCGGCCGACAAGGCGGGGGCGCTTTCGGTTCTGCGCACGGCGGTCGAATCCGGTGTGAACCATCTCGACACCAGCGACTTCTATGGACCGCACATCACCAATCAGCTGATCCGCGAGGCGCTGCATCCCTATCGCGACGATCTGGTCATCGCCACCAAGATCGGCGCCCGCCGCGGGGCCGACGCGTCCTGGCTCCCGGCCGCTTCGTCTGCCGAGCTGGAACAGGCGGTGCACGACAATCTGCGCAATCTGGGGCTCGAGGTGCTGGATGTGGTCAACCTGCGCGTCATGTTCGATGCGATGCAGCCGGCCGAGGGCTCGATCGAAGCGCCGCTCACCGCCTTGGCCGAACTGCAGCGCAGGGGCCTGGTACGCCACATCGGCCTGAGCAACGTCACCCATGCTCAAGTGGCAGAAGGACGCCGCATTTGCGATATCGCGTGCGTGCAAAACCAATACAACCTGGCCCATCGCGCTGACGACGCCTTGATCGACGAACTGGCACAAGACGGGATCGCCTACGTCCCGTTCTTCCCCTTGGGCGGTTTCTCGCCCTTGCAGTCCACCATCCTGTCCGACGTGGCGGCCCGCCTACAGGCCTCACCCAATCAGGTGGCACTGACCTGGCTGCTTCGCCGGGCGCCCAACATTCTGCTGATTCCTGGCACGACCTCGGCCATCCACCTCAAGGAAAACCTTGCTGCAAGCACGGTCTCGCTGACTGATGACGTTCT
>CBIHQA010000564.1:0-2862 GCA_966211475.1 uncultured Neisseriales bacterium | reverse complement strand
CCGCGGTGAGGTCGATACCTTCTCGATGCTGCCACCGCGCATCCGGCCGGAAGACCTGGCAAACCGCCGCCGGCTGATCTCCAGCCGCGCCGCCGAGAACCTGTTCTGGAGCGGTCGCTACACCGAGCGGGCGGAATACGCGGTGCGCCTGGCCCGCCAGGTGCTGACTTGGCTCAACGCCAACGACAGCCTGGAAGCCAGCTTCCTCGACACCATCACCCAGCTCAGCCTCGCCTGTGGGCTGGTGCCGGCCGGTACGCCCTCGTTCAGTCAGGCGCCGCGCGTGTTCGAACGCGCACTGATCGGCGCGCTGACCGATGAGCAGGGCGCCTACAGCGTCGCGTACAACTTGGCGGCGCTGGCACGTTCCGCCGCCCCGGTGCGGGATCGGCTATCGCCCGAGCATGCCCGGCTGGTGCTGGCCCCTGGCAAACGCTTCGCCGCCCGGCTGACCGGCCTGTCCAAGGCCGGCCGCTATTCCACGCTGGATGCGCTATCCGCACTGGAACTGCTGGCCATCGAGCTGACCGCCATCACCGGCGAGCAGGCCGACCACATGACCCGCGACGACGGCTGGCGGCTGTTGACCATTGGCCGCTACTTGGAACGGCTGGACACCATGTCGAGCGCGCTGCTCGCCAGCTTCCAGACCCTGGGCGTGCCGCAAGGGCCGGGCTTCGACCTGCTGGTAGGCGCCTTCGACTGCACCATCACTTACCGCAGCTACTACCAGCGCCGGCAGGAAATCCCCGCGCTGCTGGACCTGCTGGTCTGCGACCCCGCCAACCCGCGCTCGTTGCACTTCATCCTGGACGTATTGCACCAGCAGCTGGAGCACCTACCGGACCCGACAGGTGACGGCATCTGTCTGGGCGACCTGCTGCCCGTCGGCTGCCCAGACCTGGTCGAGCTGTGCGAGCGCGACGACAAAGGCCGCTACGCCAGGCTGGAAGCCTTCGCCAGCCAGCTCCGGCAAGCCGCCGCCCAACTCTCGACCGACATCAGCCTGCGCTATTTCAGCCACGCCGAAGGCATCGAACAGGCGCTATCGCTATGAGTGATTCCCCACTCGGCCTGCACATCATCCACGACACGGTTTACCAGTATTCGACGCCGGTCGAACTGGCCCAGCACCTGGCCCATCTGCGGCCGGTGGAGCGCGACGACCAGCATCTGGAAGATTTTTCCCTCACCGTGCAACCGGAGCCGGTCTCGATCAAGGAAGAAGTCGACCACTTCGGCAACGTTCGCCACCTGTTCTCGCTGTTGACCCCGCACGAGGCGCTGCACGTCCGGGCAGAAAGCCACGTACGCCTGTCGCTGCGCGATACCCCACTGGTGCCGGAGGCGAGCCCCGCCTGGGAAACCGTGCGCGACGCCCAGCACTACCAAGCCGGCGAGCCTTTCCACCCGGAAAGCGAATTCGTCTTCCCGTCCCCCTTCGTGCCCCTGCACCCGGAACTGCACGACTACGCCGCCGCCTCTTTCGCCCCCGGCATACCGACGCTCGCCGGCGCGCTCGACCTGATGCACCGCATCCACCAGGACTTCACCTACGCTTCTGCCAGCACCGAAATCTCCACCCCAGTGCTGGAAGCCTTCAACGCCCGCCGCGGCGTCTGTCAGGACTTCGCCCACGTCATGATCGGCTGCCTGCGCGCCCTCGGCCTGCCGGTACGCTACGTCAGCGGCTACCTGCTCACCGAGCCGCCCCCCGGCCAACCCCGCCTGATCGGCGCCGACGCCTCCCACGCCTGGGTATCCGTCTACTGCCCCAAACACGGCTGGGTCGACCTCGACCCGACCAACGACGTGGTGCCGGGCACGGCGCATGCGGTGGTCGCGGTGGGGCGGGACTATGGGGATGTGACGCCGCTGCGGGGCGTGATCCGCGGCGGCGGGGCGCACACGCTGGAGGTGGGGGTGAGTGTGTTGCCGTTGGAGGGGTAGAATACTCCCGTCAACGGGAATCACGGACGGAGCATGAGAGGAACCACCATGGGACCTACCGCCGTTCACCCGCCTGCAAATCATCACATCGCCCCGCCCAATCCGCGGGATAGACTTTCCTCGCCACATACTGGTGAAAAGTCGAATACGGCCAATCGACCGCCTGCTTCACCAGCCCGTGCTTCAACGGGTTCACATGCACATAATCAACGTGTGCTGCGTAGTCACGATCATCACGAATCGTGTGTTCCCAAAAACGCCGTTGCCAGATACCGCGCTCACCATTGGCGAGTTGCTTTGTCGAGCGCTTTTCCACATTAGGGATGGCTTTGGCAAAGGCGATCTTGATCGCCTTCCAGCGGTCGGAGTATTGGGTATCGTCTTCAGGTAGTGTCCAGATGCAGTGCATATGATCGGGCAACACTACCCAAGCGTCGATGTGGAAGGGACGTTGTCGGCGGACTTTCCTGACTGCGTTGCGCAGCAGGTCGATATGCTGAACGAGGAGGCGGCTGCGCCGGTCTTGAAGGTTGACGGTGAAGAAATAGGTCCCGCCAGGAACGCGGTGACGGCGATAGGCTGACATGCAAATAGCATTGCATAACCTGCCCCGTGGCGGAAGCCATGCTTAGCAAAGCTGCTGCCGAATTTCGTTCGAAGAACCCGTAGGGCGGAAAAGCGAAGCGCCTTCCGCCAACGTACGGAGACGCTCCCGCATCGGTCCGTAAACCGTTGTGTTCTAACGCTTAATTTATCGGGCGATCTGGGACGCTTATGGTGTGAGGCGAACCCGCATTTGGCGGAAGGCGCTCCGCTTTTCCGCCCTACGCGAGTTCTGGCAGTTTCCTAAACCGCCACCCCACTCGACTCCCGCACCACCAGTCTTGGCTCCGCAAAATAATGCGTCGGCGT
>CBIHQA010000563.1:0-2862 GCA_966211475.1 uncultured Neisseriales bacterium | reverse complement strand
GGCAGGCCGCGATGAAGACGCATTTCGCCGACGGCGGCGTGTTCGACCAGATCTACCAGCCGAAGTAAGGCCGCTTTCATGTCCCGCACTGCGCATAACGTGTTGCCCGGCTTCCGGCTGTCGCTGGGCTACACCATCTTCTACCTGAGCCTGATCGTGCTGATCCCGCTGGCGACGGTGTTCTTCAAGACCGCCCAGTTGCCATGGGATCGCTTCTGGGAGATCGCCACCGCGCCGCGCGTGCTGGCGAGCTACCGGGTGACCTTCGGCGCCTCGCTGATCGCGGCGCTGATCAATACCGCGTTCGGCCTGATCGTCGCCTGGGTGCTGGTGCGCTACAGCTTCTTCGGCAAGAAGCTGATCGATGCGTTGGTCGATCTGCCGTTCGCGCTGCCGACGGCGGTGGCGGGCATCACGCTGTCGGCGCTGTACGCGGGCAATGGCTGGGTAGGGCGCTTTCTGGAACCCCATGGAATCAAGGTTGCTTACACTCCGCTCGGCATTGTGGTGGCGTTGACCTTCATCGGCCTGCCGTTCGTGGTGCGCACCCTGCAACCGGTTCTGGAGGATGTGGAAGCCGAAGTGGAAGAGGCCGCTGCCAGCCTGGGCGCCAGCCGCTGGCAGACCTTCCGACTGGTGGTGCTGCCTGCCATCCTGCCGGCGCTGCTGACCGGCTTCACGCTGGCGTTTGCGCGGGCGATTGGAGAATACGGCTCGGTGATCTTCATCGCCGGCAACATGCCGATGATTTCCGAAATCACGCCCTTGCTGATCATTTCCAAGCTGGAACAGTACGACTACCTGGGGGCGACCTCGCTGGCGGTGGTGATGCTGGTGATTTCTTTCGCGTTGCTGCTGGCCATCAACGGCCTGCAATGGTGGGCCACCCGGCGGGGAGCAAAGTAAATGAACCAACGACTCGCGCTGCAGGAGCCCCGCTGGCTGCGCTGGACGCTGACCGCCATCGCGCTGGTGTTCCTGCTGTTCTTCATCTGCCTGCCCTTGTTCTCGGTGTTCTATGAGGCACTCCAGAAGGGGACGGAAGCCTTCGTTGCCGCCTTTGACGACCCGGATGCCCTGGCGGCGATCAAATTGACCTTGCTGGTAGCGGTCATCGCCGTGCCGCTCAACCTGGTGTTCGGCGTGGCGGCGGCCTGGACGATCGCCAAGTTCGAATTCCGCGGCAAGGCGCTGCTGACCACGCTGATCGATCTGCCGTTCGCGGTGAGTCCGGTGGTGGTGGGGCTGGTCTATGTGTTGACCTACGGCGTGAATGGCTGGCTGGGGCCGCTGCTGCAATCCGAAGGGCTGAAGATCATTTTCGCGGTACCGGGCATCGTGCTGGCGACGGTGTTCGTGACTTTCCCCTTCGTCGCCCGCGAGCTGATTCCGTTGATGCAGGCCCAAGGCCGCGAGGAAGAGGAAGCTGCCGTATCGCTGGGCGCCTCGCCCTTCCAGATGTTCCGCCGGGTGACGTTGCCCAACATCAAATGGGGCCTGCTGTACGGCGTGATCTTGTGCAATGCCCGGGCGATGGGCGAGTTCGGCGCGGTGTCGGTGGTGTCCGGTCATATCCGCGGGCAGACCAACACCATGCCGCTGCACGTCGAGATTCTTTACAACGAGTACAACCAGGTGGCGGCTTTTGCCGTGGCGTCCCTGCTGGCGCTGCTGGCCCTGGTGACGCTGGTGGCCAAGACGATCGTCGAATGGCGACTGCGCAACGAACTGCGTGCTTTGCAGCAAGAAGCACCGGCCGAAGCGCTGGTGGCTGCATCCTAGAGGCCAGGTGGAACGAACATGAGTATCGAGATTCGCAATATCGCCAAGCGGTTTGGTGCGTTCACCGCGCTGGACGACCTGAGCCTGTCCATTCCCAGCGGCGAGCTGACGGCGCTGCTGGGGCCATCCGGCTGCGGCAAGACCACGCTGCTGCGCATCATCGCCGGCCTGGAGCAAGCGGATGCCGGCCAGGTGCTGTTCTCCGGCGAAGACGCGACCCACGTCCATGCCCGCGAACGGCAGGTTGGTTTCGTGTTCCAGCACTATGCGCTGTTCCGCCACATGACCGTGTTCGACAACGTCGCCTTCGGCCTGCGGGTGAAACCGCGCCGCGAGCGGCCGAGCGAATCGGCGATCCGCGAGAAGGTGATGTCGTTGCTCAAGCTGGTGCAGCTCGACTGGCTGGCCGAGCGCTACCCGGCCCAGCTATCCGGCGGGCAGCGGCAGCGGATCGCATTGGCGCGGGCACTGGCGGTCGAGCCCAAGGTGTTGTTGCTGGACGAGCCGTTCGGCGCGCTGGACACCAAGGTCCGCAAAGAATTGCGTCGCTGGCTGCGCCGGTTGCATGACGAAATGCACATCACCAGCGTATTCGTCACCCACGACCAGGAGGAAGCGCTGGAAGTCGCCGACCGCGTTGTGGTGCTCAACAAGGGCCGTATCGAGCAACAGGGCACGCCGGACGAGGTGTATTCCAACCCGGCCTCGCCCTTCGTCTACCAGTTCCTGGGCAACGTGAATGTGTTCCACAGCCGCGTGCACGGCGGTTGGGCGCATGTCGAGACCGAGCAGGTGGATGGCCAGGCGGTAGCCTTTGTTCGTCCGCACGACATCGAACTGTCGCGCGACGCAGCGGAGGGTGGCCTGGCGGGGACGGTGCAGTACGTGCACCCGATTGGTCCGCTGGTCCGGGTGGAACTGGCGCACCAGACCGAAACCATTGAGGTGGAACTGACCCGCGAGCGCCAGGACCATCTGCAACTGGCGGTGGGACAGCGTATCTATTTCCGTCCGCGCAATGTGAAGGTATTCGAGACGACCGAGGACTACGCGATCTGATGATTCGACCCACGTAGCTTG
>CBIHQA010000562.1:0-2866 GCA_966211475.1 uncultured Neisseriales bacterium | reverse complement strand
AGTACTACGTAGGTAGTGTTTTTGTAGGTTGGGTTGAGCGCAGCGAAGCCCAACAGTGCGCCGTGGAAATATTGCACTGTTGGGCTTCGCTGCGCTCAACCCAACCTACAGAGTGAGGTTGTCGAAGCTCGGCGAGGCAATGTTTTTCGGACGACTTGCCGGAATACGTGGCGGGCAAACCAATTGCCCGCCGAACGTTGTACACCCACCCCCGCTCCAACTTATCCTTCCGCCTAGCCTCACCCGCAAGGAGCCGCCGTGCCCCGTCTGTTCGAACCCTTGCCGCTCGGCAACCTCACCTTGGCCAACCGCATCGTCATCGCGCCGATGTGCCAGTACTCCGCCGAGGACGGCAACGCCACCGACTGGCACATGATTCACCTCGGCCACCTGGCGCTGTCCGGCGCCGGCCTGCTGATCATCGAAGCCACAGCCGTGTCGCCCGAAGGCCGCATCTCCCCGCTGGACCTCGGCCTGTATTCCGACGCCAACGAAAACGCGCTGCGACCGGTGATGGAAGCCATCCGCCGCTACTCCCCAATGGCCGTGTCGGTCCAGTTGGCGCACGCCGGCCGCAAGGCCTCCTGCCAGCCGCCGTGGGAGGGCGGCGCGCAGATCCCGCCAGGGCAGGGGCCGGGCTGGCAGACCGTGGCGCCGTCACCGGTGCCGCACGCCGCTCACGAAACCCCGCCGCAGGAACTCGACCGCATCGGCATGCAGAAGGTACGGCACGACTTCGTCGAAGCCGCCCAACGCGCCGACCGGCTCGGCATCGACGGCATCGAAATCCACGGCGCGCACGGCTACCTGCTGCACCAGTTCCTGTCCCCCATCGCCAACAAACGCCAGGACGAATACGGCGGCAGCCTGGAAAACCGCATGCGCTTCCCGCTGGAAGTGTTCGACGACGTCCGCGCCGCTTTCCCGAAGGACAAGCCGGTATGGATGCGCATCTCCGCCACCGACTGGGTACCGGACGGTTGGGACATCGACGGCACGGTAGCGCTCTCCCGCGCACTGAAAGACCGCGGCTGCGCCGCCATCCACGTCACCACCGGCGGCGTCTCGCCGGAACAAGCCATCAAGATGGGGCCGGGCTACCAGGTGCCCTACGCCCAGCGGGTAAAGGCCGAAGTCGGCCTGCCCACCTTCGCCGTCGGCCTGATCACCGAACCCGAACAGGCCGAAACCATCCTGGCGAATGAAGAAGCCGATGCCATCTCCATCGCACGCGCCATGCTCTACGACCCGCGCTGGTCTTGGCATGCAGCAGCGAAGCTGGGGGATCAGGTACACGCGCCGAAGCAGTATTGGCGGTCGGCGCCGCGGGAGCATGGGGATTTGTTTATTCGGAATTAGCTGGAATGGCGCACCAAGAGGGGGCGGAGCCATTGGCATGGGTTGATGCTATCTTCCCAAGTCAGGCATATAAGAAGGTGGGACGATGAGACCAGGCTGGAATCCAACTCGCCGGAACAAGCATGTCGGTACCAAGGCGCATGGTCATGGCGCGAACAACAGGCTGACCATCCCCGAATCCTGGCGTGAGTGGAAGTGCTACTACGAGAAACTGGACTCCTACGTCGTCGTTACCAGGACTGTCGGCTCGCGGGAGCTGCGCTTTTTCGTTGAGCCCACCCGGCCGGACTGGTTTTATCCCTGCACGGTGGACGACATTTGCGCAGCGCTGTCTCGCTGTGATGAGGAAGTCCTTTCCGCGTTCGACTTCATCGTCATGCGTCAGCCGACGCGCAAGCAGCGCATCCTTTGCCCGGTGTGGGGTCGTGCCATCTTTTGGTTTGATATCGACAAGCACCAGGGGGCGGCAATCGTAATCGAAGCCCAGTCGGTTGATCCAATCGAATGGACTAGCTCTATTGATCCGGAGAGGACGCGTGAGCTTGATCGGCTACGTCTCGATGGGCACGAGGTTCGCAATACCCGCAGGGGAATCGAAATTCGGGTGACGCCCGATTCGCTGCGCAACACGGTCCTGTATCGCACGCTCTTCCATGAAATCGGCCACCACGTCGATTTCAACCGCTGTTCGTTAGAGGATTGGAAAGGCAGGACGAAATCGGTGAAGGAGGACTTTGCGCATCGGTATGCGAAGGAACTGGCTGCCACATTGCAGGCAGAAGGCGCCTTGCCCTTCTCTCCGATCATCGAGGACGAGTCCATTTCCGCGGATGGCCTGAAGCGCGAGTGGTTCTGTTTGCCCTAGAGTCGTTTTCACTTGCGATACGACGGTAAGCGAATGCTTGCTGCCTGACCGGTGATCCACTGCTAGGTGAGGTAGTTCCCAGTGCCTGGCGTTCGCTTCCGTGTGGCATCCCTTATACTGCCCGGTGGCGGCCCTTTGGCCGCGCACCTGCTTGCTGAGACCGCCGTCTACTGCCTCGGCGTCATCGCAGGTGATGCACCGGATACCCCATGCCCCAACCCATTTCCCCCGGCCTGATCGTCCTGCACGGCAACCGGCTCGAACTGCTGCGCGATGCGGTGTTCGACTGGTTGCAGGCGAACCCGCTCGATCCGTTGGAGCAGGCGGTGTTCCTGGTGCAGTCGAACGGGGTGGCGGAGTGGTTGAAGATCGCGCTGGCGGAGCGCAGTGGCATCTGTGCGGCCAGTACCATCGCGCTGCCGGCGCGCTTCCTGTGGGATGCCTATCGCGACATGCTGGGCCGCGACCAGGTGCCACGCCGATCTGCCTTCGACAAGGCGGCGCTGACCTGGCGGTTGATGCGGTTGCTGCCAGATAGACTGGGAGAGCCGGATTTCGCGCCGCTGCGGCACTTCCTGGCCGATGGAGATCCGGAGCGACGTCTGCAACTGTCCGCCCGGTTGGCGGACCTGTTCGACCAGT
>CBIHQA010000561.1:0-2866 GCA_966211475.1 uncultured Neisseriales bacterium | reverse complement strand
TGAGCGACCGCGCCCGGGTGCGCGTGCTGCATGCCGCACCGGCCGCCGCCGCGGTCGACATGTACCTGCTGCAAGGCAGCCAGACCCTCGCCGCCGCCGCGCCCACCGTGAGCGCGCTGTCCTACGGCAACAGCAGTCCCGGCTCCGGGCAGGACTCGCTGGAACTCAGCGGCGGCACCTACCGCCTGGTGCTGACCGCGGCGGGCACCAAGAACGTGGTCTTCAACGCCAACAGCGTCAGCATCGGCAACAACGCCGACTGGCTGATGCTGGCCATCCCGGGCCCGACCGGGCTGCCGGGCGACGTGCGCGTGCTGGTGGCCCAGGGCAACGACGACGTGGACGGCGAGACGATCGAGCTGGTTTCGCAGCCTTGACCTGCGCCTGCAACGCGCGCCGTCGGAGGGCGGCACACGACGCGGTTCACGCGACCACCCTCTTCGCCGGCACCGCCGCATCACCAGGATGGAACACAATCCGCCGGTGTAACAGCATGACTGCACCGCATGAGACTTTCAGACGAGGAGCTCGAGGCACTGCTCGCCGACATCGAGTCAGACCGTGCAGAGCGCAAGGAGTCGTTCAGGGGTGACGCCCCGGAGAAGGTTCGGCAGGCCGTGTGCGCATTTGCCAACGATCTTCCCGGGCACCGCGGGCCCGGCGTCGCCTTCATTGGCGTCAAGGACAACGGGACGCCATCGGGAATCGCGATCACCGACGACCTGTTGCAGACACTGGCTGACATCCGAAGCGACGGCAACATCCAGCCCATCCCCAGCATGACCGTCGAAAAGCGCCTGCTGAGGGGCGCTGAGGTGGCCGTCATCACCGTGCTGCCGGCGGATGCGCCTCCGGTTCGATACAAGGGCCGCACCTACATCCGCACCGGACCGCGGCGCGACATCGCGAACCTCCAGGACGAGCGAATACTCAACGAAAGGCGGCGGCACCACAACCTGCCGTTCGACCTGCAACCCATCCAGTTCGCCACGCTGAGCGATCTCAGCCGAACGGCGTTCGACGACGAGTACCTCCCCGGCGCCTTCTCGGCGGACGTTCTCGCGGCCAACCACCGGACGTTCGAAGAGCGATTGAGCTCGTGCCGCATGATCGAATCGGTCCAGAGTCCGATGCCGACCGTGCTGGGTGCCCTGGTTCTCGGCATTCGCCCACGCGATCTGATTCCCTGCGCATTCGTCCAGTTCTTGCGGATCGATGGGACCGAGCTGGATGCGCCGATCGTGGACGAAGCGGCCATCGACGGGCGCCTGGGCGAGGTGATCTTCCGCCTGGACGAGAAGCTCAAGGCGCACATATCCACGGCAGTCGATGTGCATTCCGGAGACAAGGAACGCCGGCATGCCGATTACCCGTTGCCGGCACTGCAACAACTTGCCCGCAACGCCGTCATGCACCGCAGCTACGAAGGCACGAATGCACCGGTCAGGGTGACTTGGTTCACCGATCGCATCGAGATCGTGAATCCCGGTGGACCCTATGGCATCGTCACCGCTTCCAACTTTGGTCAGCCGGGCGTCACGGACTACCGGAATCCGCATCTTGCAGAAGCCATGAAAGTCCTGGGCTATGTACAACGTTTCGGCGTTGGCATAGCCACTGCACGAAGGCTGCTGGCTGACAACGGCAATCCACCACCGGAATTCGATCCACGCGATTCCCACGTCCTCGTCACGATCCGGAGATCAGCGTGACAGTGCCTGTCCTGACCTTCTTCAATAACAAGGGCGGGGTGGGCAAGACATCGCTGGTCTACCACCTGGCCTGGATGTTTGCGGAGCGCGGAGTGCGCGTCATGGCCGTCGATCTCGACTCGCAGGCCAACTTGACTGCAGCCTTTCTGGACGATGACCGGCTTGCAAAGCTTTGGCACGAGAACACGAGCGTCTCCACAATCTTTCGAAGTGTCAAGCCGCTGCTGGACATCGGCGACAACGCGCCCGTTGACTACCAGCAGGTGAGTGAACGCCTGGCACTGATTCCTGGCGACCTGGCGCTTTCAGGCTTCGCGGATGAATTGTCGGCTGCGTGGACCCAGGCGCTTGGCGACAAGAACAAGGCGCGCCCATTTCGGATCCTCGCCGCATTCTGGAGAACTGCACAAGAGGCCGCCGCCCGCTTCGAAGCGGATCTGATCTTGTTCGATGTGGGTCCCAATCTCGGTGCGATCAACCGGGCGGCGTTGTTGGCCACTGATCACGTGGTTGTCCCATTGGGAACTGACCTTGTTTCTCTTCAGGGCCTTCGCAACCTCGGTCCTGTTCTGCGCGATTGGCGCGAGGGTTGGAGGCAGCGCTGCAAAGAGTGGGCATTGCCCGAATTCGATCTGCCCTCTGGAGAGATGAGGCCCGTCGGCTACGTCGCGATGCGGCTCGATGTCCGACTGACCCGTCCGGTGAGGGCATACACACGCTGGCTCGATCAGATTCCTCTGGTGTTCCAGCGAAGCGTTCTGGCAAACCCCGCAGAGGGCGCGCCGCCGATAGACCAAGATCCTTCATGCCTGGCGATACTGAAGAATTACCGCAGCCTCAGGTCATTGGCACAGGAAGCGCGCAAACCGATCTTCATGCTGCGGGTCGCTGACGGCGCCATTGGTTCTTACGCCAATGCGGTCGCAAAAGCATATTCCGACTTCGAAACCTTGGCACAGGAAATTGCCAGGCGCATAGGCCTGCAGATGGATCTGTTCCACGCCTGATCGCCGAGGAGGCTTCAGTAGGTCTCCAGGTGCAGCCGCCCCTCGCGCTTCAGCGCGGCGGTGGTGGCTTCCCAGTCCAGCCCGTGTTGCAGCGCCACGTCGCGCAGCGCCAGCACCACGCCTTCTTCCATCGCCTTCAGGCCGCAG
>CBIHQA010000560.1:0-2904 GCA_966211475.1 uncultured Neisseriales bacterium | reverse complement strand
AGGAGATCGTCGGCTATCTGCTCCACCTTCGGACGCAGCGCCTCGGCCCGGCGCAGTTCGGTGCGGTGGGCAACCCGCTGGGCGTTGCTCGAGAAGCGCAGGTCATGCACCAGTTCCTCCCGGCCCACGGCCCGGCAGAAGCGCTTCCAGTGGTCTTCGGCATAGGCCGACAACACGATATGGCCATCGCGCGTGGCCACCACCTCAGCCGCGGGCGCGTTGTGGGGTTGCCCATGACCGATACGGGTGGGCTCTGGCCCGCCCCCCAGGTAGTCGCACCAAGTGGCCGCCTGCAGGTGGAGGGCCGTCTCCAGCAGCGACACCTCCAGCGTTTCGCCCACGCCGCTGCGCTCGCGTCCGTAGAGGGCCGCCAAAACGGCCTGCGCGCCCAGGTCCGCGGCAGCGGCATCGATGATCGGCACACCGACCTTCTGCGGCGGTCGGTCGGCCTCACCCGTGACGGACATGAGGCCGCTCTCCGCCTGCGCCGCGATGTCATAGCCCGGGCGTTTGCTCGAAGGCCCCGCGCTGCCAAAGCCCGAGATGGACAGGTAGATGACCCGAGGATGGCGAGCCCTCACCTGCGCGGGCCCCAGGCCCAGCTTCTCGACGGCACCCGGGCGCAGGTTTTGCACCACCACATCGCATCGCGAAATGAGCTGCCACGCAACCTCCTGACCCGACTCGCTCTTGAGGTCCAGCGCGATGGAGCGCTTTCCTCGGTTGTAAGCCCGCACCATAGCTTCGCCATACCGCCCCACGTGGCGAGCCTGATCGCCTGCCATCGGCTCGACCTTGATCACCGTGGCCCCTAACTCCGCCAACGCCATCGCGGCACCGGGGCCTGCGATGTACTGGCCCAGGTCAATGACGGTTACTCCGGCCAGGGGCGCTGCGGGTGGCATAGAAACGTACTCATGGGAACTAGACATGGCCGCAACAATAGACGGACTGGAGATGCCTGAAAATTCCATAATCCTGATTACCTGATCACCATTAGTGATCGCCCTTCAAGCGCAAATCCGCGGAGACGACAGATGACCTATGCTTCCGACTACTTAGTTCGGCGCTTGCGGATGCGTCACCTCGAACTGATAGTGGCCCTCGCCGACGTGGGCTCAATGCGCGGCGCCGCAACGCGGTTAAATCTGAGCCAGCCCGCGCTGAGCAAGATGCTGGGCGAGATAGAGGACGGCTTTGACACCCAGCTTTTTGCACGGACAGCCCAAGGGTTAGTGGTTAACTCAGCCGGCGAAGCAGCTATCTATAGAGCGCGGGTCATCCTGGCCGAACTGTCTCGCAGTAAAGACGAGGTGGACGCGATAAGAGAAGGTGCTGAGGGTTTGCTGCGGCTGGGCACGCTATCGGTGACTACCACCATCCCACAAGCCATCGCCGAGATGCGCATGCGAGTCCCGCTTGCCAAAGTGCAAGTCCATGAAGGCAGGGTTCGCGAAATGATCCAGCGGCTCCTGGACGGCGAGTTGGACTGCGTGTTCGGCGCGGTCCCACCGGAGTTGCTAACCAGCGCTCAGCTCTCACTGCTGAGGCCCGAGATACTGCTGAAGGACGAACTGTGTGTGCTATGCGCCCCGGGGCACCCACTTTCCCGCAGTAGACGGCTTACCTGGAGCGATGTAAATATGCAGCCGTGGGTAGCACCTCCAAAAGACACATTGGTTCGGCAAGCGTTAATGACCGTATTCCTGAACGCCGGGCTCAATCCACCGGAGCCTTCCATCGAGGTGCTCTCTTCGATCACCCTTGGCAGCATGCTGCGCCTAGATCAGGGCTTGCTTGGTGCATCGCGTCTTGAGCAGGCCCGGGACGAACTGTCGCGCGGCGGCATAGTTCGTCTGCCCATGAATCCGCCCGTGCAGCTTCCCTCGCTGGCCCTGTACACCCGGCGTGCGGGTGTACGCCCTCCCCCGCTGGTGCACGCTCTCGCGGATGCGATTCGCTTGGTGAGTCGACGCGCAGGCAAGCGGAACCAATCAACGCGTGGCCAGGCCCCCTAGATCGATGATCGCTTGCATTTGTTCGGCTAGGGTGATGTGAGTACCGGATGCTGCGCGCGAAGTTGAAGGCCGGCTTCAGAAATCACGAAGCGGTTCCAGCGCAGCCTTCCCGCAGCATCGTGGCGGCGACCTGCAGCAGCCGGCACATCAGCGCAAGCGGGTACTCATGGCGATGCTCGCTCATGAAGCGGTACTTCACTCGGACTCCCTGGCAAAGTACCGCGCGGCTTTTTTTAGCAGGTCACGCTCCTCTTCGACCCGGCGCATCTGCGCTCTTAGCCGAAGAATCTCGCTCTTGGCTTTCAGCAGTTGTTCAGTCAAAGACCAATTGCAACTGAGAAAATCTCGTTGTAGATAATACGGCGCTCGGCAATAGCAAGCCGCTGAACACTGCTCTGCTGAGGCCAACCGCAAAAGCTCGACCTCATAAAACGGCATACAAGCTGATTTTTTAGATGCCTCCAGGGGGGTAAGTGACCATCGGGAACGCTGTTTTTGGAGTGCCCGGAGGTATTCCCATGGTGGTGGCACTTTGCATTTGCCAGTGCTGGCATGGGAGTGCTAACTGAACCGCAGGGGCGGGGAGGCATAAAGGGCTCCCTTTGGGAGCCATTTCTGTTTGCGGACACCATCTCTGCAAGCACCATAAAACCCTCCGGGATCCGAGTATTCGGCTTAGAAGTGAGAGGTGAAGGGTGCTCCAATCGGGCTCCGTTTTGTTCGGATGATTGAAGCAACGGCTGCTGGTGTGTCGCGCACATCCACACACCCGGGAACTGGTGCTTCAAATGCCAATAAGCCCATCCAGTCTCGCGGAGGTCTTGCTCCATGCATTGCGGACAAGCCTTGAGGGGATGGTTGGCGCGAAATCGGCTTGTAAGGATGC
>CBIHQA010000559.1:0-2904 GCA_966211475.1 uncultured Neisseriales bacterium | reverse complement strand
GCGTAGGGGCCGCCTTTCTTTGGATTCTTGTCTTTGGTGGCGCAAAGAAAGAACCTCGCCCGTGGGGGCGAGACCCCACATCAAAACCACTCGCGCGACAGCGCTTAGAACCAGCAACACAAAACACCAGGAGAACCAACTACTTCCGCGACTGCTTCATCGCCCGCTGCATATCGCGCTTGGCATCCTTCTCGCGCTCGGTATCCCGCTTGTCGTGCTGCTTCTTGCCCTTCGCAAGGCCGATATCCAGCTTCACCCGGCCCTTGCTGTAATGCATGTTCAAGCCGACCAGCGTATAGCCCGACCGCTCCACCTTGCCGATCAGCTTGCTGACCTCGCGAGCGTGCAATAGTAATTTGCGGTTTCTGATCGGGTCCGGCTTGATATGGGTGCTCGCCTCCGCCAGCGGCGTGATGTGGCAGCCGACCAGGTAGAACGCCCCCTTCAGAAACTTGATGTACGACTCTTTGATCTGTGTGCGGCCCGCACGGATGGCCTTCACTTCCCAGCCTTCCAGCACCAGGCCTGCCTCGAAGCGCTCTTCGATGAAGTAGTCGTGGAACGCTTTCTTGTTCTCGACGATGCTCATGCTCGTCCCGGTTCTCAACACATGGGTAATCGGTCAGTTTACCAAATCCGCCGACGTTCGTCGGGCGCGGCGCATGCGACCAAAGTAGGGCTTGCTACACCCCGACTACATCCGATATAGTGAACGCATGCTCACTTTTGAATTTGTGCGTTGCACAGTGCCAAAAGTTTAGTGTATATATTGGGTTGTATCGTCCACTTGTGCACCGCGAACCGAGTCAACTGCGGATGTGGTGCCGTCGGCGGAAACTAATACTCCGAGCCGCCGATAAGGTCTGCCAGAACCGGATCTCTGGCACCTGTGGCGCGAGCAGCCTCGCAAGGCGAAAGCCGAGCGGACTGCAACCGGTTCGCATTTCCTGGCTTCAGACAGGGTTACCACCCTGGTTGTGGCATGGGCGAGACGAATCGGCGCGACGTTGGTGCCTTGACGACCGCAGGCCAAGGTGCCAACGCCACTGGGAAACCGTGGCCAGGCCGAGACGCCCCCGGTTTCCCCTTTGAGCCAACAGACAAAAGGGGAACGACCATGACCACTCGTGAACAACGCATCGCCGCCATCCAAAAAGACTGGGATGAAAATCCCCGCTGGGCTGGCATCAAGCGCGGCTACTCCGCCGCCGACGTGGACCGCCTGCGCGGCTCCGTTCAGATCGAATACACCCTGGCCCGCCGTGGCGCCGACAAGCTGTGGGCTTCGCTGCATAGCGAACCCTTCGTCAACGCGCTGGGCGCGCTGACCGGCAATCAGGCGATGCAGCAGGTCAAGGCCGGCCTCAAGGCCATCTACCTGTCCGGCTGGCAAGTCGCCGCCGACGCCAACCTGGCCGGCGAAATGTACCCCGACCAATCGCTGTACCCGGCCAACTCCGTCCCGGCCGTGGTGCGCCGCATCAACAGCACCCTGCAACGCGCCGACCAGCTGCATCACGCTGAGGGCGATGACAGAACCGACTGGTTCCAGCCGATCGTGGCCGATGCCGAAGCCGGCTTCGGTGGCGTGCTGAACGCCCACGAGCTGATGAAGTCGATGATCGAAGCGGGCGCCGCCGGCGTGCACTTTGAAGACCAGCTCGCCTCGGTGAAGAAGTGCGGCCACATGGGCGGCAAGGTGCTGGTGCCGACCCGCGAAGCCGTCGAAAAGCTGATCGCCGCGCGCTTGGCCGCAGACATCATGGGCGTGCCGACGCTGATCGTCGCCCGTACCGATGCCGAAGCCGCCGACCTGCTGACCAGCGATGTGGATGAAAACGACCGCCCGTTCTGCACCGGCGAGCGCACGGTGGAAGGCTTCTACCGCACCAAGCCGGGGCTGGAACAAGCCATCAGCCGTGGCTTGGCCTACGCGCCGTACGCCGACCTGATCTGGTGTGAGACCGGCAAGCCGGACCTGGAATACGCCCGCAAGTTCGCCGAGGCGATCCACGCCAAGTTCCCAGGCAAGATGCTGGCCTACAACTGCTCGCCGTCGTTCAACTGGAAGAAGAACCTGGACGACGCCACCATCGCCAAGTTCCAGAAGGAACTGGGCGCGCTGGGCTACAAGTTCCAGTTCATCACCCTGGCCGGCTTCCACAGCCTGAACTACAGCATGTTCAACCTGGCCTACGGCTATGCCCGCGAGCAGATGACGGCCTTCGTGGAACTGCAGCAGAACGAATTCGCCGCCGCCGAGCGTGGCTTCACCGCAGTGAAGCACCAGCGCGAAGTGGGCACCGGCTACTTCGACTCCGTAACGCAAACCATCCAGGGTGGCCAGTCGTCCACCGTGGCGCTGAAGGGCTCGACCGAGGAAGAACAGTTCCATTGAGCCCGCCCCGTGGCCGGCCTGGCCTTGGAGCTTGTGAAAAAATTCGTAGCGAGCGGCCCGAGCTTGGTTCGAGAAGCGCAGCCGTACTAAGAGTACGGTGAGCATCGCAGGAACAAACTCGGGCCGCGCAGTAGAATTTTTCACAAGCGCTCACACTCCAGGCAAGGTTGGCCACGCATCCGGTGCGCGTTGGGGGACGTCGCACCGGGTTTACGACCGGCGGGGCGGGTGGTGTCATCCACCCCGTCTGCTTACTCCTTTCTGGTCGGCCACCTTCGGGTGGCCGCAGGCTGCTGACAAAGGTGGGGAGCATATCTACAGGAGGGCGCAAAGCAAGCTTTGCTGGCTTAACGGATGGCAACCCGTCCGCAGCCCCCTGAGACTTTCCCCACCCTCCGACTCCCGCCCTCCGGCGGGAGAGAGAGGCGAAGATGGCCCGCAAGCGGACCATCGGGTTGATCAGCACTCTGCGGCCACCTTCGGGTGGCCTTTTTTTCGCGCCCGCT
>CBIHQA010000558.1:0-2905 GCA_966211475.1 uncultured Neisseriales bacterium | reverse complement strand
GAGTCCAGGATTGTGATTCCTGTCGTCGTGGGTTCGAGTCCCATCAGCCACCCCAAGAATTCCTTTTAGAATCAAAGACTTAGCGCGGTACACCTGTTTTTTGGGACTGCGGTGGGACCGCAAGCGTATTTACTGTGGTACAGAATCAAAACGGCGCCCGAAGTGGGCGCCGTTTTGTTTTAGGGGTCTTCCCCTAATTAAGGGCGCCGTTTCTCATTGGGGGAGGCGCTGTCGGCCCAGTGAACGCATCCCGGGTGCAAGGTCGCCTTGGCTGCCCGGTACGCCTCGTGCGCTTCGTCTTCGGTCGCGTAGTTGCCGATCAGCGTCTTCCGGCCGGCCACGCTCACCCGCACCCGGTAGGGAAGGGCGCAGCCGGGTCGGTACTCGACGCCTGAGGCGCGCTGCTGGTTCTCGCAATGCAGCACATTTGGCAGGTCGCGCAGGTTCCTCCAGCATAGGTCGTCTTTGTCGCCGTTCTCGTGTCCGACCTCGTGCTCGGGCCACTTGCCTGTCATGTAGAGCCAAGCGAGGCGGCTGGCCCGATACCTGCGGCCATCCACGCGGATGACGAGCCCTCCATCCCTACCGTGGTCCTTTTTGCAGCCGGCGGTCGGTTTGCTCGGGTTCCGTCCTCCGCGCTTGACGCGCCAGACGAAAACGCCGGTGTCCTGGTTGTAGAGCAGCACCTCGCGCAAACGCTGGGCGGTGAGCTGTTCGGTCGTCACGACTGCGTCTTCCCTCGCGGGCCGCCCGACTTTGCCCCTTCTTCGAGCCACGCCTCCAGCGCGTCGATCTCGCGGTCGTCCTGCTCGCCGTGAATCCACTTGCTGTAGGTGCGCAGGAACATCTCGATGCTGTGCCCCATCTGAGTCGCGCACCACCCCGGTGTACGCCCGGCCATCAGCATCATGGTCGCGTAGGTGTGGCGCATGTGGTTGGGCGGCCGATAGCGAATGCCCAGCCGTTTGAGCATCGGCGTCCAGTAGCTGCGCCGGAACGCCCGCTCTTCAAGCCACGGCGTGCCGTATCGAGGGTCCAGCCACACGTGATCGCCAGCGATGCGGGTGTGCTTGGCCTGCCGCGTCAACGCGGCCTTGGCACGACTGTTCAGCCGCACGTTGCGGGCCTTGGACGTCTTGGTCTTCTTCTTCTCCACGCCGCGCACAATAGCCTCGCGGATGGTCATGTAATTCGAGGCAAGGTCCACAGTCGTCCAGCGAACGCCGCACGCCTCCGAAGTTCGCACGCCCGTGAAGAAACGCCATTCGATCAGGTTCCCAATGGGCTCGGGATAGTGCTTGATCGCGTCGGCGATGATCAGCTCGGCTTCATCGCGCGTGAAGGGGTCCGGGTCTTCCTGCTGCCACTTCGCTCGGGGGACAGTGGCCACCGGATTGTCTTGCAGCAGCCCGTCATCGATGGCCAAGTCCATGGCCTTGCGCAGCACGGACACGTAGTTGTTCACCGTCTTGCCGCTCAACTCTGACCGTGCCGCCAACGCCGTCAAGATGTGGCTCTTCTTCAGCGCAAGCATCGGTAGGGTGCCGAGCCTGGTGCCGGTCTTGTCCGCCTTGGCGTCCTTCCAGAACTTCACTGCGCTGCTGTACCCATCAAGCGTTGATGATTCCAGGCGTTGAGTTTCGTACCAGGTATCCAGATGGTTCGCCACGCTTACTGGCAAGCCGCTCTCGTTGCCGTCGGCCGAGAAGTAGTCGGCCAGGACGAATGTCCCGTGCCTGATCTTGTCCCGAATCTCGTGGCCGATCCTGTGCGCGTACTTCACGTTTGCGGGCGTGGGCTTCATCGGCTCGCCGCTGACCATCAAACGCTTCTTGTAGGTCTCGCCGTTGAAGACGAACTTGATGCGAATCGAGTGGGGGCGCAGTTCCACGCCGCTACCCGGGCGCTCCTCACCACTAGAGGTCTTTTGCGTTGCCATAGTCGTTCACTCCCTTGGCACCTTGGCCCTTACAAGCGCCCGACGGAACCATTCGGCACCGCCGACGGCGTGGAACTTCACCTTCTGTTCGGGTGCGACCCTGCGACTTCGCCAACGGGCTTGCGGCCGGCACCTTCGCGGGTGCCGTGTTAGGCATATAGCCCTGTGTCCTTGTCGAGCAGCGTCACCACCGCAATCGTTTCGCCATCCCAGGCGAGATTGTCTGCTGCCACTAGACCCCTGTCGTAGGCGTCAGCAACTTTAAGCGCACCTGCTTCGCTCGTGGCGGCAACAAGGATGGAGTTTTCTCCGTCCCACTCAGTTTCGGCCGTGGCCGCAGTGACTTCGCCTTCGCTGACGTGATAGAGGTGTAGGTCGTTGTAGTTGCTCATCTCAATCTCCAAGCCCCTGATCTGCCGAGGCGCGCTGGGCACAAACGCTGCGCCCACGGATCAAAAGATGCGCTGTAAGCGCGTCAGGTGGTCAAACTTCAGCGCCGATGTCGCGCATGCGCTGGAGCACCGTGTTGATTGCCTCGGGTGGCAACGAAAGGCGCGCCGCAGCAAGGAACAGCATCGGGAGGGACACATCCCGCGGCGAGTCGCCGCCGGTGTACTTTCGCCACTGTTGTTTGCCGGCCAAGCCGAACAGTTGCGCCATCTGTTCGCCATCCAGGCCCAGATCGTCCTTCAGGCGGCGCAGGTCGGCCGGAGTCGGGGGCGTGTAGGTCTTCATGGGTGATGGTTCCGCTGGAGCCTCGGAGTCGCCGCGCCGCCCAGGGGCGGCGGGCGCTATGGTCAGGCGCCGTAGAACAGCTTGGCGACCGCTGCGACTGCACCGGCGAACGCCGCCATCGCTATGAACGGGTACCAGCGAGCCTCGCGGTTCAGCTTTGCCTGCTCCGCCTGCAATTTGCCGGCCTCGGAAATCAGCTTGGCGATTTGCGCGTGGAGGTGTTCGGCTTCC
>CBIHQA010000557.1:0-2907 GCA_966211475.1 uncultured Neisseriales bacterium | reverse complement strand
GGAAGACGGCCACACCGGGCTGGAGGAGGTCGTCGCCCGGGTGGGGTATTCGGATGTGGCGTCGTTCCGGCGGTTGTTCAGGAGGCGGGTGGGGGTGAGTTTGGCGGGGTATCGGGCCGGTCTTGGCCGGGCGGAGACGGATTGAGATTGGGAGGGATCTATCCTTGCAATCCTGCAGTTGTACTCCGCAATTGCAAGATGATGGAGGGCGGTGAACGGGATTGGCGGAGCACCTGAGGCATGTGCTTTCCGCACAAGCCCGGCGTATCGAACCTTAATCCGGCGCAATGCCCTTCCTTCCCGGCGCAATGCCCTTCGGTAATTGCGCCCTACGTGAGCCATGCGAGCCGCTCTTCTCCAACGAGGGGTGCGTGGGTGAGGGGCGGTAGATCGCCGGCCGGATAGCTGTATGCCATCGGTATTTTACCGGCCATAAAAACAATCAAATTGTCATGAAAAAGGCAAGGGGCTAACGTGACCGCTCCCGTTGATGGTCCGGAGGTCGGCCGCCATGAAGCTGCGCACCTTGCTCTTGTCCCTGGGGCTGCTGCCGTGTCTGCCATTTGCCACGCATGCGACCATCGTCACCTATGCGTTTACCGGCACGATCAGCAATAACCTACTGATGAATGGCAGCTACGTGGACCTGGTTGGGCGCACGTCGGCAGCCTGGCTCGGTCAGGATATTCAGGGCACGGTGTCGCTGGATCTGGCAAATGCCTGGCAAACGGATACGCCGAGCGAGCGGTATCCCTCCACCGACGGAAGCACCTTCAACACCTACGGCAGCAGTTGGCAACAGCCCGGCTTCTGGGTTACGGCCACGGTCCACCAGCCGGACGGCTCGACCTTCCACCTCCCCAGCGGCATTCAGCCTATCTCTCCTACCGCGGACCAGGCTTACGCGGGGCTGCACAACGAATTCTTCGCTACGCTCGGTTCGCCGGCGACCATTCCGAAGGACCGATTCTCCGTAAGCCGCGCCAACGACGGGGAAGGGTTCTTCCCCTACGAAGCGTTCGGGCTGGACCTGATGTCCTGGGGCCCCTCCGCACTGATCGACGGCGTCAATTATTCGACTGTACACATCGACCCCAGTCAGGCCAATTCGACCAACATGGGGCACGTACTAGGGCATTCGGGCACGTCGCTGCTCTACGATTACTTCTTCACGATCAATTCCCTGGCCGTGGCCAGTGTGACCGACTCGGTACCTAACCCGCTGCCTGTGCCGGAACCCGCAAGCTACGCCTTCCTGGGCATGGGTGTGCTGTTGCTCACCCTCAAGCACACCTCGGCCAGACGTCTGCACCGCTCAGCATCCGCATGACGGATGGGGGCTCGGGCATCCCGACGCATCATCCGGTGGCATGCCCTGGTAGAAGGTAGCACCGGAAGCCCCCACATCGACTGACCATGCAGGTGCTGCGCATCCTCCACGGCGCTGAGCTGGCCCGCAACGTCGCCGCCATCATGCTGATCAACGACGCCCGCACCTCGCAACGGCCCTTCATGCTGCTGCCGCGCCGATTCGCCGACCCGCTGGTGCAGCGGGCAGCGGACTGGATGGCGGAGCACCTGGCGCAGGCGTTTTCCGCGCCGCAACTGGCCGCCGCCTGCCACACCAGCTACCGCACCCTGCACCGGCGCTTCACCCTGGCGGCCGGCCAGCCGCCGCTGGACTACCTGCAAGCGTTACGGATGGAACACGCCAAGCTGCTGCTGGAAGACGGCCACACCGGGCTGGAGGAGGTCGTCGCCCGGGTGGGGTATTCGGATACGGCGTCGTTTCGGCGGTTGTTCAGGAAGCGGGTGGGGGGGAGTTTGGCGGGGTATCGGCTGGCGTTGGGGCGGGCAGGGGCATCGGGGTGAGGGTATTTATCCTTGCAAATCGGGAGTTGGACTCCGCGATTGCAAGGATGATCGAGCGGTGAATCACGACTGTTCTGTGGTGTTCGCTCGGGCGGAGCGCTGTTTTACCACGTCGGTTACCGGATCCTGCATTGATGCTCGCCTGAGAGGCCGGTTGGCAGAGGTTGGACGACTGTGGGCGCCGTGAGCGACGCCAAGGTGCCTCCGTAAGGGCTGCATTGTTCTTGACCTGTCATGATTTATGTCAACGTGCTAATGTCTGCGCCATTCATGCTGAATGAGTGTTGATATGAGCAGAGACTGGATCGTTGTAGGGGACTCCACTACGCATGGTGGGACCGTACTCGCTGGAGACGCCGTCTTTCTCGCAGATGGCAAACCGGTTGCTCGCGTGAGTGACCCCGTTGCGTGTCCCAAATGCAAGGGCGTATTCCCGATCGTCAGCGGGGCAGGCAACTTGATTGGTTCGAACGGGCAGCGCGTGGCGCGTCACGGCGATGCTACTTCTTGCGGTGCAACGTTAATAGCAGGAGGGCAGCGTCATGGAGTCTGGGTTAGCGATGGTGCAAATATCAACGTCTCGGGGCACGCCGTGCCTGAAGCATCATTTGATGACCACTACCGATTCCTGGACCGAACCACGGGACACGACCTTGAAGGCGTGAACTATGTATTGGTTGGTGAGCAATCCGCCGTAGATGGCCAAACTGATGAGGGGGGGGCTCAGCCAGCGGCTCAACTCGTCCAAAGCTGAAAATGTCGACGTGTATGTTCACTATCAAACCGAGATTTCCATATGAGTTCAGCGGTAGAAGAACAGCAAATTACCGGTCTTGTAAAGGAGGGGGATGGTTGGAAAGTCCGGAAAGTTTCCTGCCGCCCGGAGTTGATTTGTAGTCGACAACTCACGCCGGTGACCGATTCGGACGCAAAGGTTGTTCCGCTTGAGATGTTTAGGCTTAGCGATATTCCGGCAACCATGAGAAAAAAGGGCTGGAATGTTGCTGCTCGTGTTCAGGAAAAATGGTTTTCAAA
>CBIHQA010000556.1:0-2909 GCA_966211475.1 uncultured Neisseriales bacterium | reverse complement strand
AACCGAAGGCCTTCGCAAGCTGATGGACAAGATGCAGAAGGACGGCAAGACGGTGTTGCTCATCGAGCACGACGTGAAGCTGGTGATGGGGCTGTGCGACCGCGTGGCGGTGCTGGAATTCGGCAAGAAGATTGCCGACGGCGTACCGGCCGTGGTGCAGAAGGACCCGCGCGTGATCGAAGCCTACCTGGGCAGTGAGGCAACTGAGGCAGGAGCCTGACGGATGAGCAACATTCTGGAAGTGAAAGACCTGAAGGTATCCTACGGCGCTATCCAGGCGCTCAAGGGCATCACCTTCCACGTGAAGCAAGGCGAAATGGTGGCGCTGATCGGTGCCAACGGTGCCGGCAAGACCACCACGCTGAAGACCCTGGCCGGCATGCTGAAGCCGGCTGCGGGCGGCATCCAGTACGCGGGTCGTGCGCACTCGTCGATCAAGAACTACGACCTGATCCGCGAAGGCCTGGCGCTGGTTCCGGAAGGCCGCGGCATCTTCCCGAAGCTGACCGTGACCGAAAACCTGGAAATGGGCGCGTACTGGCGCAATGACAGCAAGGACGTGATCCAGGCTGACATCGACCGCATGTTCGCCATCTTCCCGCGTTTGAAGGAACGGGCCAAGCAGTTGGCTGGTACCCTGTCCGGTGGTGAACAGCAGATGCTGGCGATCTCCCGCGCACTGATGGGCAAACCCAAGCTGCTGCTGCTGGACGAGCCGTCGATGGGGCTGGCGCCGATCATCGTGCAGAAGATCTTCGAAACCATCCGTGAAGTGGTGAAGGGCGGCGTGACCCTGCTGCTGGTCGAGCAGAACGCCAAGCTCGCGCTGCAGACCTGCCAGCGCGCCTACGTGATGGACGGCGGCAAGATCACGCTGGAAGGTCCGGCGCAGGACATGCTGCACAACGAGGCGGTGCAGAAGGCCTACCTGGGCGAATAAGCTGCATCTGTCTCACGTACAACGGGGCCGCTAGTCGGCCCCGTTGTCGTTTTCAGGGGCGTAACGCCGGCTCGCGGCCTGTCCGCCGGGAATCACCGCCACAACGCGTTGCGGGCCTGTCCGCCGCGGTACACTGCGGATAAATTTGGCGGGGAGGCCACATGCTGCTTCAGATTCCAGACGTCTTGAACAAGTCCGCGCTCGATCACATCCGTACCATTCTCGACGCCGCACCATGGAGCGATGGCCGCGCCACAGCCGGCGGGCAGTCCGCCCAGGTGAAGCGCAATCTTCAGCTCGCTGAGTCGTCGGAGCCTGCCAAGGAAGCCGGCAAACTGGTGCTGGAAGCCTTGGCGGCCAATGGCCGCTTCTTCGCCAGCGTGCTGCCGAAACGCATCTCGCCACCGCTGTTCAACCGTTATACGGGCGATGCCAACACCTACGGCGATCATGTGGACAACGCGGTCCGCATTTCACGCGACGGTACCCGTAACCTGCGCGCGGACGTATCGGCGACGCTGTTTCTCTCCGACCCAGCCGAGTACGACGGTGGCGAGCTGGTCATCGACGGCAGCTTTGGGGTTCAGCGCGTCAAACTGCCGCCCGGCCACCTGATTGTCTATCCCGCCAGCAGTGTCCACCGGGTGGAGCCCGTGACGCGCGGAGCGCGCTCGGCTGCCGTGTTCTGGACCGAAAGTATGGTGCGGGACAATGAACAGCGCCGGCTGTTGTTTGAGCTCGACAGCGCCCTGGTCAAGCTGCGCTCGGACAAGGTCGACCCTGCCACCTCGGTACGGTTGACCGGCTGTTACCACAACCTGCTGCGGATGTGGGCCGACACCTGAGTGCCGATAGCGGGGGCCCACTAAGGCCCCCGAGCACGGTTTGCCAGCCATATGATGCGTTCCGCAGATGAAGCGGGATGCTGACAGACCGCCGCCATGATGGGCGGCGTCGCCGTTTCTCTGGATACGGCTTCCCTTTCTTTCTCTATCTAGTCACCTGCAACCCACTCTACTCGGCAAGTGGGTAGTTTTCTGTTGAAAACAAAAATGAGAATGATTAACATTCGTTAAGTTTTGAAAACCCCAAGATTCTTTGCATCAGCCTTCTGATTTCATGCACTCGCTCTCTTACTCCAACCCCTGGCAGCCAACCCGGAAGCTCTTGGCGCTGAGCGGTGCCGTCCTGCTGCACGTTGCCGTGGTGGTGGGGCTGATCGGCATGCATAGGCAAGCGCCGATGGTTCCATCAGCTCCAACCCCGATATTGAATGTCAGCCTGATTGCGCCTCCGACACCTGCGATGCCGGCTCCGGCTAAGATGGTTGCACCTCTCGTGCCGAAGCATCTGCAAGCAACACCGTCCCGTTCGCATACGACACCACAGCCAAAGCCGACCCTGATCGCAACGCATGCTGAATCGCCGTCTCCGGAGCTGGTGGTCGAACAGCCGCGGACCGAGCGGGCAGAACGGGTGGCCGAAGTGGCGCCTACGGTGAGCCAGGTTTCTGCTCCTGCCAGCCAGCATCCGTCCTCAGTGGAGAGCCCTGCAGCGGCCGCGTCTGCGATGACGACACCGAAGACCGTCGCCTTGTCTGCACTGCGCTACATTCGTGAGCCGCAGGCCGAACGCCCTGCCGTCTCGCGGCAGCTGGGTGAAGCAGGGCTGACCGTCGTCAAGGTGCTGGTTGATGAGCAGGGGGTGCCAAGGAACGCGCAGATCCAGAAATCCTCGGGCTTCCGTCGCCTGGATGCAGAGGCCCGTCGCGCTGCACTGGGCGCCTTGTTTCACCCGTATGTCGAAGCTGGCCGCACAACTGCCGTGTTTGCCGTCATTCCGTTCTTGTTCGAATCCTGATGGATCGTTTTCCCATGCCTACTAGCACTACTCCCGGATTGATGCACTTTATCGATCAGGCCGATACCGTCGGTCATCTTTTGCTGTTTGTCCTGTTGGCCATGTCGGT
>CBIHQA010000555.1:0-2915 GCA_966211475.1 uncultured Neisseriales bacterium | reverse complement strand
CATGGGTTGTAACCACAAAAAACGGATTTAGCCCGGCTGACGCCAAGCCGCAGAGATGATCCCATCGTCTCCAATCCCTGCCGTAGGGCGGAAAAGCGAAGCGCCTTCCGCCATATGCCGTTTGATCCAGCCACGAAGGTTGAAATCGACGGAATATGGCGGAAGGCGCTTCGCTTTTCCGCCCTACGCCTGTGGGGCTGAGCGGTTGTAGTGGCTTACTTCAGCTCTGACGGATCCATATCGTCGTAGATTTCCATCGGCTGATGAATCCACGGATTGTCCGCCAGGAAGCGTGCCTTGTAGTCCGGCGTGAACACCGAGCAGGCCTTTTGCCACAGCACGGCGGTACGCACGTCCTGCACATGCGGGTAGCGTTGCTTCAGGTCTTCGATCACGCGGCGCAGGGTCACACCGGAATCCACCAGGTCGTCCACCAGCAGGATGCGGTCGCCCAGCGTCTCGGTGGCCATGGTCAGATGCTGCGAGATCACCAGCTGGTTCTGCTTCTTGCCGCCTTCTTCGCGGTAGGAGCTGGTGAACATGATCGCCAGCGGCACGTTGAAGATGCGCGACAGTGCGTCGCCCACGCGCAGGCCGCCGCGCGCGATGCACACCACCTGGTTGAACTGCCAGTCGCTGTCACGGATCAGCATGGCCAGTTCTTCGGTGGTGCGGTAATAGTCTTCCCAATTGACGTGCAGGTCGGACATCGGGGGGCTCCGGATGGGTTAACGGGGCATCGGGGTCGGCTTCTGGCCGCCCCACAGTTGTTCGAGGCTGTAGTACTGGCGCACCGCCGGATGCATCACATGCACCACCACGTTGCCCAGGTCGACCAGCACCCATTCGCCGTAACGTTCGCCCTCGGTGCCCAGCACCGGCACGCCCAGCTCTTTCATCTTCACCACGACGTTGTTGGCCAGCGCCTTCACCTGACGGTTGCTGTCGCCGGATGCCACGACCAGCGCATCCCACATCGGGGTCATTTGGGAGACATCCATCACCACGATGTCCTTGCCCTTGATGTCTTCCAAGGCGTCGACGATGGCCGCCTTGAGTGCTGCGAGTTCCACGATTCGCTCCAGCCTTCAGTCTCGATACAACCGGTTGTTAAAGATATAACGGCGCACCGCCTCGGGGAGCAACCCGTCGGTCGGTGCGCCGTCTCGCAGCCGCGCCCGCAGATCAGTAGCGGAGATGTCGCGCGGCGGCGCAGATAAAACGTATATATTACCGTGACTTAGCGTCGGTCGGCTAGCCGGCTGTCGAACCGAGCGGTAAAGCGCCGCCACCGCGGGATGCAGCCCCTCGCTCAGATCCGTGCCCGGCCGCTGCGCCACCGACAGATGCGCCAGGTCCAGGATGCGCCGCCAGTCATGCCAGGTGTGGAAGGTCGCCAGCGAATCCCCGCCGATCAGAAACACCAGCGGCACGTCCGGCCCCAGCTCCGCCCGCAGTTCCGCCAGCGTCTCCACCGTGTAGCAGTAACGGCCTCGCGACAACTCGCGGGCATCCACGGTCAGCCCCGGTTTGCCCTCGATGGCCAGCTCCACCATGCGGCGGCGGTCCTCGTCACTGGCCAGCGGCGGAGGGCGATGGGGCGGAATGCCGGTCGGCAGTAAACGAACCTCATCCAGCGACAATTCGTCGCGCAACGCCGCTGCGATGGCGACGTGCCCGCAGTGGATGGGATCGAAGGTACCGCCCAACAGACCGATGGCGTGGGTCATGGCGGGTTCCGGCTCAGGCGGCGTTTCAGCCGCTCGGCACCGTAGAACAACATTTCGATGGCCGCCGGTAGGACCAGCCAGGTCTGGAATGGCCAGTGCGTACCGGTGCAAAGCAGCGACACGCCGATGAACAGCAGTAGCGTGGCCCACCATCCGATCTGCAGCAATGACATCCCGATCTTGAAAGTACGCAGTTTCCAGCGGGCCGGCGGGTTCCACGCCCGGCGTATCAGGGACAGTGCGATCGCTCCTGCAACGGCAGCGAGCCAGAGTTTGGCCGTGACCGGTCCCGCAGGCTTGTTCGGGTCATCGTCGCAGCTAATTGCCCAGGCGAAATGAGGCAGGATGGCAAGGAGAATTAACGGTACTCGTAGCCCAGACGCGCTCCACGCGGCCGGGAGCACCGCGTCCCGACACCGCAATACCCCGGCCGGCCTGTGGCCGTCCAGGCTACGGGATGGGGGCCCGGCCAACCTGTGCATCACCTAGAAGCTCGACCCCGGCTGGGTCAGGAATTCCTGCTCCTCCGCGGTCGACGCCCGGCCGAGGATCGCATTGCGATGCGGAAAGCGCCCGAAGCGCGCAATGATGTCGCGATGGGCATGCGCGTAACGCACATTGCCATCGTTGCCGGTTTCCCGCGCAAACGCCTCGAACAACGTCACGCAGCGGTCCTGGTCGGCCAGCGTCTCGCTATGCATGAAGGGCATGTAGACGAAACTGCGCGCGAGCGGCGGCAGCGTCTTGTCTTGCCCGACGCTGACCATTGCGCGTGCCGTGTCCAGGGCGCGCGCATCCCCAGCGAATGCCTTGGGCGTATCGCGGAACACGTTGCGGGTGAACTGGTCGAGCAGCAGGATCAGCGCCAGCGCGTCTTCCGGCGCGGTGCGCCAGTGGTCCAGGCCACCGGTCAGCGCCAGCTCGATGGTCGGGCCGAAGCGCTGACGGACGTCCTCATCGAACGCCGGATTCTTTTCGAACCAGGCGTTGCGGTAGTCGGTGGGCGGCCAGCCGCCGAACCAGAAGTCCAGGATGTCGGCGGGAGTAGCGGTGCGATCAGGCACGGACTTGTCCATCGCCCAGCACGATCCACTTCTGGCTGGTCAGCCCTTCCAGGCCCACCGGGCCGCGGGCGTGGATCTTGTCGGTGGAAATGCCGATCTCGGCGCCCAGCCCGTATTCGAA
>CBIHQA010000554.1:0-2935 GCA_966211475.1 uncultured Neisseriales bacterium | reverse complement strand
ATCGTCGCCCGCAAGCTGCTGCGGATTGCCTTCGCCATCTGGCACTCCAAGGCCATCTTCTCGCCTCAAATGCTCACTGACGGGGGTTGCGGGACAACATAGGATCTACAAAAGCTCCTCTTACCCGGCGCCCTCTCCTGCTTCTCCCCTCGGCCTTGCCCGCTTCACCCGCGCTGCCTGCAAAATCCGCCCGAACGGGAAGGTGCTCATCATCCGCAGGCCGGCGATGGAGTTCAGCCCGCTGACGGTGCGGCGGGCTTCGACGATGATTTCCTGCATCACGTCTTTGTCTTCCTGTTCCCCTTCTTCGTGCACCAGGGTCAGGCGGTGCAATGCGTACAGGCCGAACAGGCAGGCGAGTGCGAAGAAGAAGTCCCAGTGGCGCAGGTGCAGGGTGACGAACTCGGCTTCGTGCGGGCCGCTGATCCAGCGCAGCACCAGCGACAGCTCACGGGCGGCGAAGTCGTCCGCGAACAGGCCGCCGATGATGGGGGCGACGCTGGCGGCGAGCGCGTTGACGATGCTGCTGGCGGCCAGATAGGCAGTGGCGCGGCCGCGCGGGGCGAGCTTGAGGCCGATGTTGCCGGAGGCGAGGTTGACGCCGGCGGTGGCGACGCCCATCAGGATGTGCAGCACGGTGAGTAGCAGCACGGCAAAGCGGTGGTCGTGCGGCATGGCGACCTGGGTCCAGGCGAAGATGCAGATCAGGAACAGCGGGCCGCAGACGCGCAGCACGGTCTTGTTGCTGACGCGATCGGACAGGTTGCCCCACATGCGTAGCACCGCGAGGTTGGCAACCTGGCTGACCACCGTCATCAGGGTGACGAAGCTCATGCTGTAGCCGAGTTGGGACACCAGGTAGACGGTGAAGAACGGCGCGGCGAGGTTGGTGGCGAACTGCCAGGCGCCGAGGAACCACATCAGTTGCCGGAAGTTATGGTCCTGGAAGGGTTCGCGCAGCATGCGGCTGAGGTGGATGGTGCGTTCCGGCGGCGCCATGCGCGGTTCCGGCACGCGGATCAGGTACCAGGCGCTGATGGCGCCGGACACCGAGCCGACGATGAACAGCACCATGTAGGCGAAGGGGGGCGGCCCCACGGCGGCGTCCTTCCACCAGTCGATGAACACGCCGGCGGCCAGCCCCACCGCCATGGCAAAGTCGGTGGCGTAGAACAGCCGCCGGGCGAAGAAGTCGCCCAGCCGGCCTTCCGGCACCAGGTCGTGCATCCAGGAGTTCCAGCTGCAGGCGGCCATCGATCCGAGTACCGAGACGATGGCCGTGCCGGTGACCAGCAGCACCAGCGCAACGCTTTCCGACGACAGCAGCGGCAGGAAGGCCATCGGCACCAGCACGATGCGGCTGGCGACCAGGCAGCTGACGGTGATGAAGCGGCGCGCCCGCCATCGCTCCACCAGCAGGATGGTGGGCAACTGCGATAGCTGCGCGAAGAACGGCACCGCTGCGAGGATACCGATGGTGAGGTTGGATGCGCCCAGCGACAGCGCGTAGCCGATCAACAGCACGCCGGAAGTGAGCGCGGACAGGGCTTGCGCGTAGCCCCCGTCCTTGACGAGATTGCGTAGCCCTTGCTCACGCTGGGCGTCGGAGACCTGATCGACAGGCGATAGCAGCATGCGGGGTCCGTCCATGGCGGGGGCGACAATAGAACGGACAACGGTGCGCGGGTGGGGTTCTCGGGGGGATGTTGTGGGAGCGGGCGATGCCCGCGACCAACTGTTCGTCGAAGAGCCGATGGTCGCGGGCATGGCCCGCTCCTACAGAGGGGGTGGCTGTTGCCGGTTTACTGGACTTGGGGCGGCAGATCGGCCGGCTGCGGGCCTTCGTACCCTTCGATGATGATCAGGTCCATGATGGACACTGGCTCGCGCAACTTGATCGCGGCTTGGTATTCGGGGGAGTGCCAGCAATCCAGCGCGGCCTGGTAGCTGGGAAATTCGATCACCCCGTTGCGAAAGCGGCTGGTGCCTTCCGGGTTCTGGAACTGGCCGGCGCGTACCAGCACGTGGGCGCCGTATTTCTTCAGCGGCGCGGCGTTGGCGGCGACATAGGCCTTGTATTGCTCCGGGTCTTCCACATCCACTCGAACGATCCAGTAGCCCTTGGGCATGGTGTTGCTCCTAGGTGGTTGGTATGAGGGGGCGCCGTGTGCGGCAATGCGATTGGCTGATATTTTTACACACCACGCATATTCCACGGGAATGGTTGTAGGTATGGGTGTTGGAAATGGTCGGTTGGATTGAGCGAAGCAAGGCCCAACGGCGGCCTTGGATAACACTGCGGGTTAGCAGGTCAGGCGCGCCAGCCTGTGATGATGATGGCCATGCCGAGCAGGGCGACGGCGGCGCCAATCCAGTCGGTGGGGGTGAGTTGTACGCCGTCGACGACACGCAGCCAGACCAGGGCGGTGGCAATGTAGACCCCACCGTAGGCGGCATAGACCCGGCCGCTGGCGGTGGGGTGCAGGGTGAGCAGCCAGGCGAACAGGGCAAGGCTGGCGGCGGCGGGGATGAGTAGCCAGATGGGGGCAGCGCGGCGTAGCCAGAGGTATGGGAGGTAGCAGCCGATGATTTCGGCGAGGGCGGTGGCGAGGTAGAGGAGGATGGTTTTGAGCACGGGGGTTGGGTGCGGGGGCGGTGATTGGGGGTACGGTAACGGAGATTTGGTGGTGGGGGATAGAGGGTGTGGGTTGATGACGGACGTGAGGGATAGAGGGGTTTTGCCCCTCGGCTATTTCCCCCTCTCCCCAACCCCTCTCCCGCCAGGGGCGAGGGGCTCTGTTGGCGGGGCTGGATGTGTTGGTGGAAGGCGTTCTCGGCCGCCAACCTATCCTTCGTCCACCGGCTGAGGCATACCACTAGCCCCTCGCCCCTGGCGGGAGAGGGGTTGGGGAGAGGGGGAAATGCTTGTAGTTGC
>CBIHQA010000553.1:0-2945 GCA_966211475.1 uncultured Neisseriales bacterium | reverse complement strand
CTTTTCGATGGCGGCGTAGACGGCCGGATCGTAGTCGGCCAGCTTGATGGACTTGCTGAACATGGGCAAAGCTCCTAGGTACTTTTACTTAGATTGCGGAACGCAGGGCATTGAATCGGCAGCATTTTACCATTTCAGGCACCACCGGCCGCCTTCTGTTTGGCTTCCAACTCTTCCCAGCGCGTGAGTTTTTCTAATAGCGACAATTCAATCTCTTCAATACGGGCCTGCATCGCGGCGGCACCCTTCGGGTCGCTGCGATAGAGGTCCGGGTCGAGCATCTTGTCGTGCAGTGTGGCCTGCTCGGTCTCCAGCGACTCGATCTCGCCCGGAAGTCCGTCCAGTTCGCGCTTCTCGTTGAAGGACAGTTTGACCGTGCTGCGCTTGCCGCGTGCCTCCTGCATGGTCTTCTGCTCGACGCTGGCGCGCTTGATGGTCGGTGCGGTGGCCGCTTGCTGGCTGCGGTAGCGTTGCCAGTCGCTCCAGCCGCCTACATATTCCTCAAGCTTGCCGTCGCCTTCGAAGGCGATCACGCCGGTGACCACGTTGTCCAGGAAGGCCCGGTCGTGGCTGACCAGGAAGACGGTGCCGGTGTATTCCAGCACCAGGGCCTCCAGCAGTTCCAGCGTGTCGATGTCGAGGTCGTTGGTGGGTTCGTCCAGCACCAGGACATTGGCCGGCCGGGCGAACAGACGGGCCAGCAGCAAACGGTTACGCTCGCCGCCGGACAGCGAGCACACCGGCGAACGGCTGCGGGCTGGCGGGAACAGGAAATCTTCCAGATAGCTGATGACGTGCTTGCGCTCGCCCTGGATCTCGATGAAATCGGAGCCGGGGCTGATGGTGTCGATCAGCGTCTGCTCCGGGTCCAGCTGCTCGCGGAACTGGTCGAAATACGCCACCTGCAGGTTGGTGCCGCGCTTGATGGTGCCGCCTTGCGGTTCCAGCTCGCCCAGGATCAGCTTCAACAAGGTGGTCTTGCCGATGCCGTTGGGGCCGATCAGGCCGACGCGGTCGCCACGCTTGATGACGGTGGAAAAATCACGGACCAATGTACGGGAGCCGTAACTGAAACTGACGTGCTCCAGCTCGGCTACCAGCTTGCCGGACTTCTCACCGGCATCCAGCGCCAGCTTGACCTGACCCTGCTGTTCGCGCCGTTCGCTGCGTTGGCGACGCAGTTCCATCAGGCGGCGCACCCGACCTTCGTTGCGAGTGCGGCGGGCTTCCACGCCCTTGCGGATCCAGACTTCTTCCTGCTTCCAGAACTTGTCGAAGCGGGCGTTGTGGGTGGCCTCGACCTCCAGCATCTCGGCCTTTTTCTCACGATAGGCGCTGTAGCCGCCGGGGAAGCGGGCGAGCTGACCGCGGTCCAGTTCGACGATGCCGGTGGCGACGTTATCGAGGAACTGCCGGTCGTGGGTGATGAACAGCACACCGCCCGGGAAGTTGTTGAGCAGCGCTTCCAGCCACTCGATGGACGATACGTCCAGGTGGTTGGTGGGTTCATCCAGCAGCAGCACGTCCGGCTCGCTGACCAGGGCGCGAGCCAGCGCCACGCGTTTGACCCAACCGCCCGACAGCTCGCTCATGCGACGTTCTGCATCCAGGCCAAGATGGCTGAGTGTGGTTTCCACCAGGGAGTTGAAGCGCCAGCCGTCGCGGGCCTCCAGCTCGCTTTGCAGATGTTGCAGGCGGGCCAGCGCATCGTCGTCCGACGCATGCTCCAGCGCATGGGCAGCGGCGTGGTAGTCGACCAGCAGGCGGCGCAGTTCGCCCAGTCCGTCGGCCACCGCCTCGAACACCGTGTGATCGGGATTGAAGTCCGGCTCCTGCGGCACGTAGGCGACCCGGGCGTCCGGGCTCTTCCAGAACACGCCATCGTCCAGCGATTGCAGGCCGGCACAGACCTTCAGCAGCGAGGATTTGCCGGTTCCGTTGCGGCCGATCAGGCCCAGGCGGTCGCCACGGTCTAGGATGAGAGCGGCACCATCCAGCAGAGGCCAGTGTCCAAAGGCGAGCGTCGCGTTATCAAGGGTAAGCAGCGGCATGTCCGACAAGAAAAAAAGCAAAAAAGGGATTATACGGCAGTGCGGCATTCCAGCCTGCTGCGAAAGGCTTGCCGGCCTCGTCCTGACCATTCTGCTGTGCAGCAGCCCTGCCCTGGCCGCCCCGCTCGAGGTCAAGTTGGCCAGTTCCGAATGGGCGCCCTACATGTCGCAGCGTCTGCCCGATGGCGGCGCCTTGGTGGCACTCGCCAAGCATGTGATGGCCCGGGCCGGCATCCGGCTGACGGTCGAATTCTTCCCCTGGACCCGTACCCTGGCCAATGCGCAGCGTGGCGAAGGCTTCGATGGCTACCTGGCCGAATACGACTCCCCCGACATCCGCAACCACTGGTACGTCAGCGCGCCGATGGCAGCCAGCCCGCTGGGTTTCGCCGAGCGCAACGACGCGCCGGTCAACTGGAGCACGGTGGCCGACTTGGTAAAGCAGGACGTGAAGGTCGGCGTGGTGGAGGGTTACATCAATACCGAATCGCTGGACGGACTGATCCGCACCGGTGCGCTACGTGCCGAGCGCAGCCCGGATGACGAGACCAGCCTGCTCAAGCTGACCGCCACCCGTGTCAACCTGTGCGTGATGGATCCGCACGTGTTCGCCTACCTGATGCAGACTTCCCCACGGCTGACCGTCCACAAGGGCGCACTGCGGATGAATTCGCAACTGCTCGAAAGCAAGCGTCTCTACGTGGTGTTCCGGCAAACGGCACGCGGCAAGCTGCTGCGCGACCTGTTCAACCAGGCGCTGGCCAGCGTGGACCGGGAGCATTTCCTGTCCGCCTATTTCGAGCAGCAAGGCATCGCGCTGTCGCCGCTGGCGGTGCCGGCCGATCTGCCACTGCACTAACCGCCTCCTCGGCGGTTGGCCAGTTTTGCGCCTGC
>CBIHQA010000552.1:0-2952 GCA_966211475.1 uncultured Neisseriales bacterium | reverse complement strand
CACGTGTGGCTGCCCCGCGAGCAGGACATCACGCACGGTAGTGAATTGGCCAAGCTGGACGCCACCGACTGATTCTCGTCGATCCGCTTTTCCTCGAAGGCCACCCCAGTTTCTTCCTGCTATCCGGCACCCGTTCCATCGATATTGGTAGCTTCATGTTAAAGGACTACAATCCTCGGAATACCGCGCGAGTCTTGTGGCGTTGGCGCGGGCCTGGAACTTGCATGCGTATTGTTCCGACCCCCATGCATCGACCGATTTGAAATTCGCCATGACTTTGACCGCTCCCACCTCCAGCCCAGCCGACGCAGCCATTGCTGACATGTCGCTGGGTAGCCACTACCAGCCCATCTTCGGGTTGGCCCACCGCCATATCATCGGGTTCGAGGCCTTGCTGCGCGGTCAGCGCGACGAGGCGTCGCTGGCGCCTCAGCCGCTGTTTGCTGAGGCCAAGAGCCTTGGTACCGCCGATGATCTGGACCAGGCCTCGTTCGAGCAGCATCTTGCCCGTTTCAGCGCGGGTTCTTCGGCCGGAAACTGGTTGTTCGTCAATGTGTTGCCGGAAAGCTTCCTGAATCGTCACGTGCTGGAGTGGCTGCCGGTCGCGCTCTCGAAAAGCAAGCTGGCCCCGGACAGCCTGGTCATCGAAATCAGCGCTGGCGAGGGCCATGACCTGACGATGCACCGGCAAACGGTCAAGGATCTACGCGCACTAGGCTGTCTGGTTGCACTGGACGATTTTGGTGCCAAGGAGTGCGATGTCGCCGTCGTCTGGCGTTTGCAGCCGGACATCGTGAAGCTCGCTCCCACTTTGCTGCACGAAGCAAGCAAGCACCCCCGCCAGCGCACCATGCTGACCGGCCTCGTGTCCTTGCTGCACGATGCTGGTGCATTGGTCGTGATCGAAGGTGTAGAAACGGAGCAACAAGCGCTGATCGCGCTGGAGAGTGATTGCGATTTCGTCCAGGGCTTCTATTTCGGCACGCCGCAGCCGGATTTCGCACTGATCCGGGAGCAGAGCGAAGTCTTCGACCGCCTGTGGGATGCCTATCGCCAGTTCGACCTGGACACCACCTCCGCCCAACGGAACCGTCTGGCGCCGTACGTCGAGGCGTTCCGTCAGATTCCGACCCGGATGATGATGAATGGGCACCCGCTTCCGACCGCGGCGGATCCCTTCCTGTCCCTGCCAGCGTCTGCGCTTTGTTTCGTGCTGGACGAAGAAGGGCGGCAGATTGGCGAAGGCCTCCCTGGCTGCTTCTCGCGGGAGAGCCGGACCCGCTTGCATCGTCTGCAGGAAACCGCCGGTGCGAGCTGGGTACGTCGCCCGTACTTTCGCGATGCCATGCATACGCTGGGCGAACTGCAGGTTTCCCGCCCCTACCTGTCGGCCAGTACCGGCCGCTTCTGTGTCACGCTGTCGATTGCCTTCGAGACCGGTGGCCGTTGTGTCGTCCTATGCGGCGACCTGGATTGGGATGCAGCGGTAGGCAGCTGATTCCGCGAGCAATCCGGATATCCGGTTATAATTGTCGATGGTCCGGCGCGCAGTCTGGGCTGCGCGCCTTGTTTTTTTGTTTGAACCGGCCAAGCATGGCCTGTCCGTGACCCGGCCCGGTTCCTGATCTGAACCTGAGCAATGACCCAACGCTTGCAACGTCTGGCTGTCGTCGGAGTCGGCCTGATCGGCGGCTCGTTCGCCCTGGCGCTCAAGGAAGCCGGCCTGGTGGCGGAAGTGGTCGGCGTGGGCCGTTCGCAGACCAATCTGGACGAAGCGCTCGAGCACGGCGTGATCGATCGTGTCGCCACCCGCCTGGAGGACGGCGTTGCCGGTGCCGACCTGGTTCTGCTGGCGACTCCGGTCGGGCAGATGGATGCCTTGTTCCAACGCCTGGCTTCCTGCCTCGGTCCGCACACCATTGTGACCGACGGTGGCAGCACCAAATCCAATGTGTGCGGATTTGCCCGTGCCCGGCTGGGCGAGGTGTTGCCCCGCTTCGTGCCTGGGCACCCGATTGCCGGTGCCGAATTCAGCGGCGCCGCCGCCGCGAAGGCCGATCTTTACCGTCATAAGCAGGTGGTGCTGACGCCGGTCGAGGAAACGCAGCCCGGCGCCGTGGAGCGGGTGTCCGCGCTCTGGCAGGCCTGCGGTGCGCAAGTCTCCATCATGGCGCCACAGATGCATGACCGGATCTTTGCCGCGGTCAGCCATCTGCCGCATCTGTTGTCCTTCGGGCTGGTCGAGGAACTGGCCCGGCGTACTGACGGAAATACCTTTTTCGATTTCGCTGCCAGTGGCTTTCGCGACTTCACCCGCATCGCCAGCAGCCATCCCGAAATGTGGCGCGACATCAGCCTTGCCAACCGCGAGGCCCTGCTTGCTGAACTGACCGCTTACCAGGATCAGCTCTCGCGCCTGAAAACCATGCTCGAAGAGGCCGATGGCCCCGCCCTGGAAGCGGTATTTGCGACCGCCCGGGCTGCACGCAACGACTGGCTGGCCAAGAAGAAGGCCGCCCAACACGGATAAGGAATTCATGGAGTACCTGGATCTCGCTCCGATCGCCGGTGTCGGCGGTACGGTTCAACTACCCGGCTCGAAGAGCATTTCCAACCGCATCCTGCTGCTGGCGGCGCTGGCCGATGGCACGACACGGGTCAACGGCTTGCTGGATTCCGACGACGTGCGCCACATGCTGGCCGCGCTCAAGACGCTGGGCGTCGAGTGGCAGCAGTTGAAGGCGGCGGACGGTAGCGACACCCGCGATTTCGAAGTGCGCGGCTGTGGCGGCGCGTTCCCGGTGAAGCAAGCCGACCTGTTCCTGGGTAACGCCGGCACCGCGTTCCGGCCGCTGACAGCCGCGCTGGCACTGATGCAGGGCGAATACAAGCTCTCTGGCGTTCCCCGCATGCATGAGCGCCCCATCGGCGACCTGGTCGACGCGCTGGAAG
>CBIHQA010000551.1:0-2965 GCA_966211475.1 uncultured Neisseriales bacterium | reverse complement strand
CGATCACGCCGATCGAGATGTATGGCGCCTACGTGCTGGCAGCGGTCGTGCGCGGCCTGATGGTCGGCGCCGGCGTGTTCGCGGTGACGCTGTGGTTCGTGCCGCTGTCGCTGCCGCATCCGCTGTGGACGTTCGCTTTCTCGCTGCTCGGCTGCCTGATGCTGGGCACACTGGGGCTGATCGCCGGCATCTGGGCGGAAAAATTCGACCAGCTAGCGGGCTTCCAGAACTTCCTGATCATGCCGCTGACCTTCCTGGCCGGCGTGTTCTACTCCATCCATAGCCTGCCGCCGTTCTGGCAGGCTGTGAGCAGCTTCAACCCCTTCCTGTACATGGTGGACGGCTTCCGCTACGGCTTCATCGGCGCGGCCGACCACGATCCGCTGCTCAGTCTGGCTGTTGTGGGCGCCTGCACCCTGGTGCTGGCCATCACGGCGCTGCTGATGCTGCGCAGCGGGTATAAACTGCGACACTGATCGACCGAACAGAACGGTGCGCCTGAGCGCACCGCAAGGATTAACGATGCTGACACCCGAACAGGTCCGTGACTGGATCGCCCAGAACCTGCCGTGCGACGTGCTGGAAGTGCGTGGCGACGGTCATCATTTCGAAGCCGTGATCGTCAGCCCGGAATTCGCCGGGTTGAACCGTGTGCGCCAGCACCAGCGTGTGTATACCGCGCTGGGCGAACGCATGAAGGCGGAGATCCATGCCCTGTCGATGCAGACTTTCAGCCCCGAAGAATGGGCGAAGCGCGGCTGACGCCACCGGATGACGAAGAGGAGCGCCGCAAGCAGCGGCGCGCGATGCGACTGGCACTCGCCCTCTCCAACCTGCCATGGCTGCTGATGCTGATCGGCTGGCTGTGGTGGAAAAGCCGACATTGAGAATACTGACGCCGGTGGCAGCTTGCCCCGGTGGAATCACCCAGAAAGACCGACATGGACAAACTCAAGATCACCGGCAACGGCCCGCTGTCCGGTGACATCCGCGTCTCCGGCGCCAAGAACGCCGCGCTGCCGATCCTGTGCGCCTCGCTACTGACGGCGGACACGCTGCGGCTGACCAATGTGCCGCAGTTGATGGACGTCCGTACCACCCAGAAGCTGCTGCAAGGCATGGGGGCGCGGGTGATGACCGACAACGTCCATGAATTCGAACTGAACTGCGGCAGCGTCGACAAGCTGGAAGCGTCCTACGAGCTGGTGAAGACCATGCGCGCCTCCATCCTGGTGCTCGGTCCGATGGTCGCGCGCTTCGGTGAGGCCCGCGTGTCGCTGCCGGGCGGTTGCGCGATCGGCCAACGCCCGGTCGATCAGCACATCAAGGGTCTGGAAGCGATGGGTGCCGAGATCACCATCGACCACGGCTACATCCATGCTCGCGCCAAGCGCCTGAAGGGTGCCCGCATCGTGACCGACATGGTCACCGTGACCGGTACCGAGAACCTGATGATGGCCGCCGCGCTCGCCGACGGCACCACCATCATCGAAAACGCCGCCCGCGAGCCGGAAGTGACCGACCTTGCGGAATGCCTGAACAAGATGGGTGCCCGTATCAGCGGCGCCGGCACCGACCAGCTGGTGATCGAAGGCGTGGAGCGCCTGCATGGTGCCGAACACGCGGTGATCGCAGACCGTATCGAAACCGGCACTTTCCTGGCGGCCGTGGCGATGACCGGTGGCGACGTCACCTGCACCCATGCCCGGCCGGACACGCTAGGCGCGGTGCTCGACAAGCTGCGCGAAGCCGGCTGTGTCATCACCACCGGCAACGACTGGATCCGCGTCCAGCAGGCGGGCCGCCCGAAGGCGGTCAACCTGCGCACCGCTCCGTACCCGGCCTTCCCGACCGACATGCAGGCGCAGTTCATGGCGATGAACACCATCGCCGAAGGCGCCGGCACCGTGATCGAGACCATCTTCGAGAACCGCTTCATGCACGTGCAGGAACTGGTGCGGATGGGCGCGCGCATCGACACCGAAGGTAATACCGCGGTGGTCAAGGGCGTGGACAAGCTCTCCGGCGCCACCGTGATGGCCACCGACCTGCGTGCCTCGGCCTCGCTGGTGATGGCGGGCCTGGTGGCAGAAGGCGACACCATCGTCGATCGCATCTACCACCTCGATCGCGGATACGAGCACATCGAAGACAAGCTCGGTGGCGTCGGCGCCAAGATCGAACGGGTGAAGTGAGTACAACCGGCGGATGAGCAACCCGGCATTCTCCGATACCCAGCTCGCCAATGGCCTGAGCCGGCAGATCGATCAGCTCGATGCGCTGGCGAAGAACGCCGAGCACCCGCTGGACCGCGAGAAGTTCCGCAAGTCGGCCTTCCGCCTACGTGCCATGCAGGCGGAAACCGATCTCTACCACCTGGTAGGCCGGCGGGTATCGCTGGCCAAGTTCCTCGGCGGCGCGGATGCGCTGCGGGTGCTGGATACGCTGGAACACCACGCCAAGACCGCCAGCGAACACGCCCAGGTCTCCAAGCTGCGTCATACCTGCCAGCGGGCGTTGGCGGCCAGCGCGGTGCCGTATCTGATTTTTCTGTTTCTGTTTGCCGCGACGGTGTACGGCTTCGTCCACCTGTCGGCACACCAAGGTTGACCGATGATTACGCTTGCCCTGTCCAAAGGACGCATCTTTGAAGAGACCGTGCCGCTGCTGGCCGCAGCCGGCATCACGCCGCTGGACGATCCGGAGAAGTCGCGCAAGCTGATCATCCCGACCAATCGCCAGGACGTGCAGCTGATCATCGTACGCGCCTCAGACGTGCCGACCTATGTCGAATACGGTGCGGCGGACCTCGGCATCGCCGGCCGCGACGTGCTGATGGAGCACGGTGGCGCCGGCCTCTACATGCCGCTGGACCTCGACATCGCCAAATGCCGGCTGATGGTCGCGGTGCGCCAGGGCTTCGACTACGAAGGCGCGGTACAGCGCGGCGCCCGCATCCGGGTGG
>CBIHQA010000550.1:0-2970 GCA_966211475.1 uncultured Neisseriales bacterium | reverse complement strand
CACCGGCAACCTGCTCTTCATCTCCGGCCAGATCTCCCAGCAGGACGGCAAGCCCGTCTACCTGGGCCGGCTGGGCGAACAAATCTCAGTCGAAGAAGGCAAGCAAGCCGCAGCCCTTTGCGCACTGGGCATCCTGGCGCAGGTCAGCGCCGCGGTCGGTGGCGACATCGACAAGGTCAGCCGCGTGGTGCGGCTGGGCGTGTTCGTCGCCTCCACCCCGCAATTCGACCAGCAATCGCAGGTGGGCAACGGCGCATCCGACCTGATCGCCGCCGTGTTCGGCGAGCGTGGCCGGCATGCCCGCAGCGCCGTGGGCGTCGCCTCGCTGCCGCGCGGCGTGGCGGTGGAAGTTGAAGCCGTGGTGGAACTGGCAGACTAAGCCCAATACGGTTCTTGGTTAGCCACCCTCTTGTCGAAGGGCGTGGCACCAAGGGATTCGATGCTTCGATAAGCTCAGCATCAGCCCGAACGGCGATGTCCAATCCGACTCCACAATCCGCTCACCCACGGAGCAGCCATGAAGATCGACGTATTTGTCGTCAACGGATTCACCCACAACGGCCAGGGCGGCAACCCGGCCGGCGTGGTGCTGGACGCCGCCGGGCTGCGCGACGAGAACATGCAGCACATCGCCACCGCGATGGGCCTGTCCGAAACCGCCTTCGTCCTGCCCGCTGATCAGCAGGACTACCAGGTGCGCTTCTTCACCCCGACGTCGGAAGTCGACTTCTGTGGCCATGCCACCGTCGCCACCTATTCGCTGCTGTGGCGCAAGCGGCTACTGAAGAAACCAACCGTGAGCCAGCTCACCAAAGCCGGCGTGCTGGCCGTCCAGGTGGACGACAACGGCCTGGTGCGGATGAACCAGGCGCTGCCGCGGTTCGGCCAGATGCTCGATGTCGCGTCGCTGGCGGCCGTGCTCGGCCTGGAAGTGTCAGACATCGCCGACACCGGCCTGCCGGTGCAGATCCTCTCCACCGGGCTGGCGGACATCATGGTGCCGGTGGTCAGCGAGGCCGCACTGGCAAGCATCCACCCCGATTTGCCGGTGATGGCGGCCCTGAACCGCCAGACCGGCTCCATCGGCGTGCATGCCTTCACGCTCGACAGTGCCGACCCCACCATCTCCGCCCACTGCCGCAACTTCGCGCCGCTGGTGGGCATCGATGAGGAAACCGCCACCGGCAGCTCCTGCGGCGCCCTTGCCTGTTACCTCAGCCACCATCTCGCCGGACCGGCGGACCGCTTCGGCGGCGAGTACCTGTTCGAACAGGGCAAGGCGATGGGCAACCCTTCGCGGCTGTCCGCATTGGTCAGCATGGCGGATGACCAGATCACCGGCATTGTGGTGGGCGGTTACGGCGGCGACGCCCGGACAGTGGAGGTCTCCCTGTGAGCCAGACGATGAACCAGACCCAAACCGTGCATTTCAACCACGCAGGTGGATCGCCCGCCCCCGACCAGGTGCTGGATACCATCACCGAACATCTGCGGCGCGAAGCCCGCCTCGGACCGATGGAAGCCGCTGCCACCGTGACGGAGCGGATGGATGCCCTCTACCGCGACACCGCCGAACTGCTCGGCGCCCGCCCCGACGAGATCGCCATCACCGGCAGCCAGTCCCATGGCTGGGGGATGGCTTGCGCCGCGCTGGATTTGCAACCGGGTGCCCGCATCCTGGTCAGCCGGCAGGAATGGGCCGGCAACCTGGCCACCCTGCGCCACCTGGCGGAACGGGTAGATGCCCACATCGAGATCATGCCCTGCGACAGCAGCGGGCAGGTCGACGTGGAAGCGCTCGCCATGCGGCTGGACAAACGGGTCAGCCTGATCGCCCTGACCTGGCTGCCCGCCAACGGCGGCCTGATCAACCCGGCCGCCGCCGTTGGCAAGCTGGCGCGCGCCGCCGACATCCCTTACTTCATCGACGCGGCGCAAGCGCTGGGCCAACTGCCAACCGACGTAACCGAACTGGGCTGCGACGTGCTGACCGGCGCCGGCCGCAAATACCTGCGCGGCCCGCGGGGCACTGGCCTGCTGTATGTACGACGGGAGTATCTGCCACAACTGCAACCAGTCAGCCGGGACGTGTTCGCGGCCCCCTGGACAGACGGCGCCCCGAACTTGCGACAGGATGCCCGCCGCTTCGAAACCAGCGAAGCATCGGTGGCGCTGAAGCTAGGCCTCGGCACCGCAATCCGCCACGCGCTGGACCAAGGCATCCCTGCCATCCGCGAACGCATCGACGCCATGGCGCATCAGGTTCGCGCCGGCCTGTGGGAAATCTCCGGCATCCGGCTGCACGACCTGGGCGAGGAACACTCCGGGCTGGTGTCCTTTACCGTAGACGGCCTGTCCGCCACCGACGTCCGCAGCCAACTAGCAGCGCGCGGTATCAATGTCGGCGTCAACGGCGTGTCCTACACGCCCTTCGACATGGCGGCGCGCGGCCTGGGCGACATCGTGCGAGCATCGGTCAGCTACACCACCACCGATGAGGAAGTCGCCCAATTGCTGGATGCCGTCGCCACCGTCGCCGCTTCAAGCAGATAACAACCCGTAGCCCGGACGGCTCCGCCGGCCGGGAACACCTTCAAGCGCTCCACCCACGTCCCAACATTGCGGGAGCGCCTCTCACAACGGCCGAACCTCACCCCCTACCCGCACCCGCCCGGACTGCACGATCCGAGCCACAAACCCGCCATGCCCCCGCATCGCGTTGTACCCACCCAAGCCCAGCACCGCCTCCATCCGCGAACAAGGCGCGCATTCGCCGCTCAACTCGATCACCGCTTCATCCAGCCGGATCAATAGCGACTGCCCCTTGAGCATCGGCTTCAACGCCGTGAGGTTGATACCGGACAGCACCACGTTCCGCCGCAGTAACGCCGCATCCACCTCCGCCAACCCGACCAGGCTGGCGATCACCGGCAAATGCTCCGCCTGGATCAGGCTGAGCTGCCGCTTGCC
>CBIHQA010000549.1:0-2981 GCA_966211475.1 uncultured Neisseriales bacterium | reverse complement strand
CCGGCGTCCTTCTCGGTTGCCAGCATGCGTTGCCTTGCCGGTTGGGCGGACGGGCGATGCTCGGCACCGCTGGCGCGGGCCCGGCGTTCTTCGCTGGGCGGGTGGCCAAAGAACATCCGGTAGGACTTGGAGAAGTGCGGGGCGGACTGGAAGCCACAGGCCACCGTGATGTCGAGGATCGACATGTCGGTCTGCAGCAGCAGTTGCCGGGCGCGGGTCAAGCGCTGCTCCATGTAGTACTGGGTCGGCGCACAGCCGAGGTATTTCTTGAACAGGCGCTCCAGCTGGCGACAGGACAGGCCGACATAGTGGGCCAGGTCATCAATCGACAGCGGCTCCTCGGTGTTGGCCTCCATCAGCGAGGCGACTTCGAGGATCTTCCACTGGTTGGCGCCGACGCGAGCCATCAGCGGGATGTGCTGGCGGTCCTTGGCGTCACGGATGCGGTCGCAGATGAACTGCTCGGAAATTTTGACCGCCAGATCCTTGCCGAAGTGGCGTTCCACGATGTTGAGCACGAGGTCGAGCGGCGCGATGCCGCCGCTACAGGTATAGCGGTCGCGGTCGATCACGAACAGTTCCGGCACGAAGGTGATGCGCGGGAACTCCTCGCGCACCGATGCCAGGTTTTCCCAGTGGATCGCGCAGCGGTAGCCGTCGAGCAGGCCGGTGGCGGCCAGCACATAGGTGCCGGTGCACAGGGCGCCGAGCGAGACCTTCTGTCGTGACAATTCCTGCAGGTATTGCTTGGCGGGGGAGCTGACCGCTTCGCGCACATTGATGCCGCTGCAGACGAAGACGATGTCGAACGGGCGCGACCAGCCGTTCGAGGTCGGCATCATCGACAAGCCGTTGCTGGCGGTGGGCGCTTGTCCGTCCAGGCTGATCACCGACCATTTGAACAGGTCGTGACCGGATAGCCAGTTGGCCATGCGTAACGGCTCCACCGCGCTGGTGAAGGCCATCATGGTGAAGTTCGGCAGCAGCAGGAAGCCGATCCTGACTTGCTGCGAGGGGGGTACTTGGTCCATGGACTCCTCCATTCCCCTGTATGAAGCCGGGGGCGCCCGTATTGCGGGTCGTACAAAGATTGTGGAGCAAACAGGGGCTTTACCGCAAACACCATGCCAGCATCGCGGGGACGAACGGACCGGCGGACGCCCCTCCGAAGGTGCTGTGTGATGGATGCGCTGGCTGTAGTACCTCGTCGTATCTGCCTCGTCCCTTTTGTCCTATGCCAATCGCCTTTTTGCGCGGAGTGAAAACGGCCGTCAGGTGGCGCGCCCAGTGGCGGATTTCCTGGCCGGATCCGGGGCGTGATGCGCCATGTTGGTGCGAAGCAGCCAGATGTCGGAATGTCGCTCTGGCGACACGGCCATTCCCTGATTTCGGCGCGGGAAACCGGTCGCAATGTCAGCACTGGTGCGGCTTGAAGGGGTGCTGGTCGGGATGCGTGACTTATTGCCCCGGACGCTTTCAGGCATGATTGTGTCGCCAATGCGCAAGTCCGCGACGGCAATGCGGGTGTACCGTCCCAATCGAGAGAGAAACCACGTCCGGGCAGCTGTGTCTTGGCGCTTGTTGCGCCGGACGCGAGCGGAGCAGACAGGAGGAGTAGGGATGTCGGAAAAGATTGTGGTCGAAGACCTGCACAAGATATTCGGGGACAAGCCGGATCTCGCCATGCAGATGCTTCGCGAGAAAAAGCCGAAGGAAGATATCTTCAAAACGACGGGTCAGATCGTCGGCGTGCAGAACGCGAACTTCTCGATCAAGGAGGGGGAGATCTTCGTGCTCATGGGGCTGTCGGGGTCCGGAAAGTCGACCCTGATCCGTCTGCTGAACCGTCTGATCGAGCCCACCGTTGGCGTGGTAAAGGTCGACGGCCATGACGTGGCGAAGATGAACCACAGGAAGTTGGTGGATTTCCGTCGCCGCGACATGAGCATGGTGTTCCAGTCGTTCGCGCTGCTGCCGCACCGCACGGTGCTGGACAACACCACCTTCGGGCTGGAGATCGCCGGCGTCCCCAAGAAGGACCGCGAGAAGCGCGGCCTGGAGGTGCTGGAGCAGGTCGGCCTGGAACCCTTCGCCCACAAACTGCCGGCGCACCTGTCGGGCGGCATGCAGCAGCGGGTGGGGCTGGCGCGTGCGCTGGCGGTGAACCCGTCTCTGATGCTGATGGACGAGGCCTTCTCCGCACTCGACCCGCTCAAGCGCACCGAGATGCAGGACGTGCTGATCAAGCTGCAGAAAGAACAGAAGCGCACCATCGTGTTCGTGTCGCACGATCTGGAAGAAGCGCTGCGCATCGGTGACCGCATCGCCATCATGGAAGGTGGCCGCATTGTGCAGATCGGCACCCGCGACCAGATCCTGAACCAGCCCGCCAACGATTACGTGCGGACCTTCTTCAAGGGCATCGATACCAACAAGTTCCTGACCGCCCGCGACGTGGCGCAGCGCGAGCTGGTGCCGGAGTTCCCGGTGCCGCGCGATGTTCGGCAAGGCGTGCAGTCCATGCTGGCCGAGCTGCAGCACCATGGCCGCGAGTTCGGGTTCGTGATCGATGGCGGGCATCAATTCGCAGGGGTCGTTTCGGTCGGATCCCTGGCCGTGGCCTGTGAGCAAGCTACGCCGACACTGGCTGACGCCTTGTTGCCGGCCGTACAGCCGCTTACTGCCGATACCAATGTGACCAGCCTGCTGCAGTCGGTGGTCCGGCAACCTTACCCCGTTCCGGTGGTGAACGGCCACGGGGCTTATCTGGGTGCGGTTTCGTCCGCGACGATGTTGAAAAAGTTGGCGAAGGAGGTCTGAGCATGAGCGAACTGGGGATTGCGGAGTCGCATCAACTCGGCCAATGGATGGAGCAGATCGTCAGCTACACGCAGGATCACGGCGGCACCGTGTTCGAAGGCGTGAGCACGGCCATCGGAACCTTTACGCAGTGGATCGAGAACGGCCTGGTGGCGGTGCCC
>CBIHQA010000548.1:0-2989 GCA_966211475.1 uncultured Neisseriales bacterium | reverse complement strand
GAAGACATCGTGGCTTGCAACATGTCAGTTCTCCTGAAACGGGGCGCGCCGATTCGTCTGCGCCGGAATGGTGAATCGATAATAAATCGAACGTTCGTGCTTAACAGAAGGTAAAACTTGACGCCCTTTCGGGCGCCTTGCGGCCGGCTTGAACCGGCCTGCTAATGCATTGACCGCTGTTTCATTCAGCCTTCACCAGATAACTGCCCAGCAGACGGTCAAACGCCGCCTTGGCCCGGCCGAGCGCCTGGTCGTCCTCCAACAGGCGCTTGCCGTGGTAGTAAGCCAGCACAATGCCGAGCAGCTCAAATGCCACCAAGCGGGTATCGGTCGAGGCAACCAGTTCGCCCTGAGCCACCGCCATCTGCACCGCTTTGGACATGAACACCATCCAGTCACGCTGCTGCTGGGCCAGCGCATCGCGCACCTGCCCCGGCTGGTCGTCGAACTCGAACGCCGCCGCCGCCAGCAGGCAGCCACCCCGCCAGGTCTGCAGTTCCGACCATTGCAGCCACGCATCGAACAGTGCACGGCAACGTGCCAAGCCTCTCGGGGCTGCCAGCGCCGGACGCACCACCGTCTCGGAGAAACGCTGCGCGGCTTCCTCGATCACGGCCAGTTGCAACTCTTCCTTGGAGCCGAAGTGCGCAAACAACCCGCTCTTGGACATGCCGAGGCGGGTTGCCAGATCGCCGATGGTCAAGCCACCGAGCCCATGCTGGCTAGCAATGTCGACCGCAGCACCCAGAATCAGTGCGCGGGTTTGTTCACCTTTTCCCATGGCAGATTTTTAGCACGATCGTTCGTTTTATTCAACAGCAGCAGCCGACCTTTTATCGGTCAGCCGCCAACCTCGCCCTCATCGGCCCGCAACCGGCCGGCACGTAACGCGGCCATCACCTCATGCGCCTCCTGGAGCTTGCGCGATGGAACCTGAACCCGTACGCCGCCTAATGCGTTGGACAGAAACCAGTTCACCCGGATCGTATTCTCGTCCGCGATCACGGCCGGAATGCCATCCGCCTCCAACCGCATGCGCAGGATCTGCGCCTCCATTGGCTTGGAGAAACGGGCGACGGTGACCAAGATATCCGGGCTTTGCGTGTCGTCTTCTGCCTCGGCCGACTCCGGTTCCGGCGGCGGGGGTGGCACGATACTGCGTTCGCGCAGCTCGCCTTCCGCCACCTCGACCGCCAGTTCGGTCAGCGTGCCGGACTGCAGCAAGCGAACCAGTTCCTCGTCGACCAGGTCGCGATAGGTTGCCTGCAGATCTTCGCGCGTTACCTCCATACCTTCTCCCTTCCGGTCTGAACGTCACTCACGCAGTCAGGGCCGCCGCTTGTGGTGCGGGCAGCTGTGGCGATCCCGCATGCCAGATGCCCACGAGGTGCTGGGCGCCCGCCCGGCGGACCTCGTTGAGGAAGGCCTGCACATAGCCCAGGTCGGCGATGTCCCGTCGGGTTGCCGCGTATAGATCACAGCATAGGGCATCGGCGGTGATCGGCCGGGTCTCCACATAGCCGCGCCCGGCGTATTCGGCGATGCTCCACGCCGGTAGCGCGGCCACCCCTTGCCGCAACGCCACCAGTTGCACGATGGCCGCGGTCAGCTCCACCGTGCGCCGCCGGGTATCGATACCGGCCGGGCGCAACACCTTGTGGACCAGGTCCAACCGGTGGTCGGGCAAGGGATAGGTGATGAGGGTCTCGCCCGCAAAGTCGGTCGCGGTCAGGTAGGGCTTGGCCAACAGCGGGTGCTCCTTGGGCAGTACCGCCACGATCTCGAAGGAGAACAGCGGGAACTGCACCACGTCCGGTGCCTCCATCGGCTCGGACAGCACCACCATGTCGGCGGCCCCCTGCCTGAGCAGTTCCACCGGCTCGGCCTGCCAACCCATGATGAAATCCAGCTCGATGTCCGGGTAGCGGTTGCGGAAATGCTCGTTGGCCGGCAGCAGCCAGTCGAAGGAGGAATGGCAACCGACGCTGATGCGCAGCTGCCCGGCCTCGCTGCGCGCCACCTTTTCCAGGTCGTGCTCCGCATCCACCACCAGCCGCTGGACGTCCTGCGCCAGATCGAGCAGACGCCGGCCGGCCGGTGTGAAGCGTGGCGGATTCGCTTTGCGCTCGAACAACCGGACGCCGTAGTGATCCTCCAGCGCCTTGATCTGGTAGGAGATCGCCGACTGCGTCAGATGCAGTTGCCGACCGGTCTCGGTCAGGCTGCCGGTGCGGGCCAGCATCAGCAACGTGCGAAGGTGGCGTAGTTCCAGCGGGCTTTGGACGGGCATGATCATCAATCCCATTCATGGAAGGCAACAGTATTTTCCGTTTGCCGCAATTCGTCCAGCCTCCCAAAATCGCCTCATCCGGACTCCTGCCACCGAGACAAACCATGGCCGAACATACCGCTGAAATCCGCTGGGAACGCGGCGAGCAGTCCTTCCTCGATAACCGTTACAGCCGCGCGCATCGATGGGTCTTCGATGGCGGGCTGGAAGTCCCCGCTTCGTCCTCGCCGCATGTGGTGCCGCTGCCCTGGTCGGATGCTTCCGCAGTCGATCCGGAGGAGGCCTTCGTCGCCTCGCTGTCGAGCTGCCACATGCTGTGGTTCCTGTCGCTGGCCGCGAAACGCGGCTTCCAGGTGGATCGCTACGTTGATCAGGCGGTGGGCGTGATGGCGAAAAATGCCGATGGCCGCCTGGCAGTGACCCGGGTGACGCTGCGGCCGGAGGCGGTCTTTTCAGGTGATCGCATTCCGACCGAGGACGAACTGCACACGCTGCACCACGCGGCGCACGATGCCTGCTTCATCGCCAATTCGGTCAAGACCGAGGTGTTGTGCGAACCCAGGTTGGCGGGCTGAAACGGCCACCGCCCCCCACCAACATGAATGGGATTCAAGAATGCTGACCGAGTTGGGAATCCACGATTTTGGCTGGTTCGTGCTCTCTGGGCTGCTGCTCAATATCACACCGGGCGCGGATTCG
>CBIHQA010000547.1:0-2993 GCA_966211475.1 uncultured Neisseriales bacterium | reverse complement strand
CTTGTTTTTGTGACATGTTCACTCTAATGTGGGCCGCGCACATGCCCATCCCATCCCCCACCGACACTCCCGACCAAACCCCCATCACCCGCGATGTCGCCCACCGCCACCACCTCGCCTGGAAGCACCGCGACGTCGACGCAGTGATGGCGCTCTACCACCCGGATATTACCTACCACGACTTCTTCCAGAACCGGGTGCTGAGGCTGTTGGAGCTGCGTGACTACGTGACCGCTGCCATGCCGGGGGAAGGGCAGGGGCCGAGCGAGTACACCGACCGCATCCGGGCGGATGGGGATACGGCGTTCATCCAGTACCGCATTACCTTGCCGGGTGGGGAGGGACAGACTTCCTTCATCAGTAGCGAGGCGATCACGGTGCGCGACGGGTTGATCTGGCGGATCAACGAATACGCCACCTTGATGCGGGCCGCCGGTGGGCTGCCGCATCCTGTAGCGTCACGCCCGGCATTGCAGCGCTTGGGTTTGTCCACGCGGCAGCTGGGGGTGATGGCGGATGAGCTGCAACTGTATTTCCAGCGTCAGCGGCCTTACCTGGACCCGGATCTCGATCTTCAGCAGGTGGCCGATGCCACGGGTTACAGTCGCAACCAGCTTTCTTACCTGCTCAACCAGGTGCTGGGGCAGAGCTTCTACCGCTATGTGAACCAGGCTCGTTTGCAGCATCTGCTGACGGAATTGTCCGCCACCACCGATGCCACGGCCGATGCCGGGCGGGTGGATGAGCTGGCGTTCGCGGCCGGCTTCAATTCGCTGTCCGCCTTTTACCGTTGCTTCCGTCAGCACACCGGCTTGTCGCCCAAGGCCTACATCAAGCAAACCTTCCTGCGGGCACGCACGCACGACAAGGGCTGACCGCGCTTCGTATCCTTCTCGGCAGAACGAGGGAGGGGCGAATGCACGACTGGAAGAACATCAGCCTGTGGATGGACCAACTGGATGAGCCGTTGCAGCCGCGCGCCGCGTTGCCGGGCGATGCAAAGGCTGACGTGGCGATCATCGGTGCCGGCTACACCGGCCTGTGGACCGCCTATTACCTGAAGCAGCAGGCCCCGCAACTGCGAGTGACGATCCTGGAGGCGGAAACCGCCGGCTTCGGTGCCTCCGGTCGCAACGGCGGCTGGGTGATCGGCGGTTTGTCCGGCGACACGGCGCTGCTGGAGAAACTGCCGCCCGAGCAGCGACACGACGCTCGCACCGTGCTGCACGACATCCCCAACGAGGTCGGCCGCGTGGTGGCGCAGGAGGGGATCGCCTGCGATTTCCGCAAGGGTGGGGTCCTGTATTGCGCCGCCCGCTATCCGGAGCAGGAGCCGCGCCTGCGGACCTGGTTGCAGGAGCTACGCGGCCAGGGCTACGGCGAGGAGGACTATCGTTGGTTGTCACCCGCTGAACTGGACGAGCAGATGCGGGTGGCCCAGCCCTACGGCGCGTTGTTCTTCCCCCATGTCGCCACCATCCAGCCGGCCAAGCTGGTGCGTGGCCTGGCCCGCAGCGTGGAGCGCCTGGGTGTGACCATCCACGAACAGACTCGCGTGCTGGATTGGCAGGCTGGGCGGGTACGCACCGAGCGTGGCACCGTCCGTGCACGCTGGGTGGTGCCGGCGGTGGAAGGGTACGCAGGCACCTTGCCGGAACTTGGCCGCTACCAGCTGCCGGTGCAGAGCCTGATCATCGCCACCGAACCGTTACCGGCGGACGTCTGGGCGCAGATCGGCCTGTCACGCGGGCAAGCCTTCAGTGAATCCAGCCGGCAGATCACCTATGGCCAGCGTAGCGCCGACGACCGCATGGTGTTCGGCGCTCGTGGCGGCTACCAGTTCGGCGGCCGGTTGCGGCAGGACTTCCGTCTGACGGATGAGGAGATCGGCCTGCGTCGCTACCTGATGGGCGAGTTGTTCCCGGCACTGCGCGACGTGGCCATCACCCATGCTTGGGGCGGCAACCTGGGCGTCGCCCGCCGCTTCCGCCCACATATGCTGTGCGACCCGCAACGGGGCATTGCGATGGCCGGCGGCTACGGCGGCGAGGGCGTGGGTGCCAGCAATCTGGCTGGCCGCACGCTGGCGGATCTAATCCTGGGCAACGACACGCAACTGACCCGCCAGCCCTGGGTGCTGCACGGGCAGGGGCCCGCCGCCCTGGCCAACTGGGAGCCGGAGCCACTGCGCTGGCTGGGCTACGCCACGATCATGCGCAGCTTCGCCGCCGAAGACCGGGTGCTGGCCGACCCTGCCAGCCCGCGCTGGGTGCGGCGTGCGGCGAGTGCCTTTGCAGGCTTCATGGAAGGGTTCATGCATTGATGCGGCGGGCGTTCGCTCGCCGTCGTGTTCGTGGGTTGGGTTAAGCCCTCTGTCAGGTTCATGGTCGAAACTCAACAGCACGATGTCTCCACGTCGTCGGGTTGGGCTTCGGTCCTGAGCTTGTCGAAGAGGCTCAACCCAACTTGCAGGTTCTACAAGTTCCAAGCTGTGATAGGAAACACAATGAGCATCACCATTTTCAAGAACACCCCCACTGCCGCGCTGCCGGATACCGCGCCGGTCGGTTTGCCGCTCAGCGATCAGGTCTCACAGATTTCGGGCCGGCACGTCGAACGGGACGACAGCGTGCAGACCGGTATCTGGGAGTGCACGCCTGGCCGCTGGCGGCGCCAGGTGGAGCAGCAGGAGTTCTGCCACTTTATCCAGGGCCATTGCACCTTTACGCCGGACGGTGGCGAGCCGATCGAAATCCGCGCGGGCGATGCGCTGCTGATGCCGGCCAACACCAAGGGCGTGTGGGAGATTTACGAGACGGTGCGTAAGACGTATGTGTTGATCGACCGCTAGCGGTGACGCAGCGTGGTTCACCTGTTGCCACGCGTGGAACGCCGAAGCGGGCTGACATCAATACATCTTACGTTACCAAGGTTGTGTAGCCTGGACGCCCCCGGCGGGCCGGGGGGGGGCGCCCCCCCCGCCGCCGCGGGCG
>CBIHQA010000546.1:0-2994 GCA_966211475.1 uncultured Neisseriales bacterium | reverse complement strand
CGATCTCGGCCATCTGCACGTCGAACGGCAGGTCGATCAGCACCGGGCCCGGCCGGCCGGAGCGCATCAGGTGGAAGGCCTGCTGGAAGGCGCGCGGCACCAGCGCCGGCTCACGCACGGTGACCGCCCACTTGGTGACCGGCTTGGCGATGGATTCGATGTCCACCGCCTGGAAGTCTTCCTTGTATAGCCGGGCACGCGGCGCCTGGCCGGTGACGCACAGGATAGGGATGGAATCCGCCTGGGCCGAATACAGGCCGGTGATCATGTCGGTGCCGGCCGGGCCGGAGGTGCCGATGCACAGACCGATATTGCCCGGATTGGCACGGGTGTAGCCCTCGGCCATGTGCGAGGCACCCTCGACGTGGCGCGCCAGCACGTGCTTCACGCTGCCGCGCTTCTTCAGCGCCGCGTAGAACGGGTTGATCGCGGCACCCGGCACGCCGAACGCCTGGACGATGCCTTCCTTCTCCATGACGCGGACGGCGGCTTCCGCTGCAGTCATCTTGGCCATGCTGAACTCCTTAACTTTGGGAAATTGGTTGGTAGCCTGGATGAGCCGAAGGCGTTATCCGGGGACGATCCGTGGGGGCGTCCGTGAAGGTCGCAAACCGCAAACGCCGTTGAAGGAATGTCCCATTCAATCGCGTCAGTGGAGGTTTCACCTTCCCGGACCGTGCTCTGCACGGTCCCCGGATTACGCTTCGCTAATCCAGGCTACGGGTATGGGTCAATGCACCTTCGCGCCGGCCTCGTACCACGCCTTGAGCGTGCTGCGCTCGGCGTCGGTCATCTGGGTCAGGTTCCCCAGGGGCATCGACTTGGCGACCACGGCCTGGTCATAGGCGCGCTTCGCGTTGGCTTCGATGTGTTCGTCGGTGTCCAGCATCACGCCGGCCGGGGCGCTGGCAAAGCCGGGTTGGGTCGGCTTGGCGGCGTGGCAGACGGCGCAGCGTTGTTCGAGGATGCCCTTCACCTGGGCGAAGGCCGGGCCTTGTACCGGCTGAGCGCCGACGTTGGCGACGTTCACCTTGCCGGCCGAGGCGGTGGCCGGGGCCGTCACGGGCGCAATCCACGCCATCACCCCCGCCAGCAGCGCGACACCGGTCGCCGGGAAGTGCCAGGCCACCTTGCCCTTGTGGCGAAGGTTGAAGAAGTGGCGGATCAGCACGGCGGCCAGCATGATCAGCGCCAGCACCAGCCAGTTGTACGGATGGTTGTAGGTGAAGCCGTAGTGGTTGCTGATCATGCAGAACAGCACCGGCATGGTCAGGTAGTTGTTGTGGACGGAGCGCTGCTTGGCTCGCTTGCCGTGCGCCGGGTCCACCGGGTCGCCGCGCTTCATCGCCCCCACGACCTTCTTCTGGCCAGGGATGATCCAGAAGAACACGTTGGCGCTCATGGTGGTGGCGATCATCGCGCCGACGTGGATGTAAGCCGCGCGGCCGGACAGCACATGGGTGAGGCCAAAGGCGACCGCGACCACGAAGGCGTAGTAGATCGCGCCGAACAGCAGCACGCTCTTGTCGATCAGGATGCGGCACAGGGTGTCGTAGACCAGCCAGCCACCGGCCAGCGTCCCCAGGCCGATCAGCACGGCGGTGTTGCCGGAGATGTCGGCCACGCCCTTGTCGACCATGTAGGTGGTGGCCTGGAAGTAGTACAGCACCGATACCAGCAGGAAGCCGGTCAGCCAGGTGGAGTAGCTCTCCCACTTGAACCAGTGCAGTTCGTCAGGAAGGTTCTTCGGCGCAACCAGGTATTTCTGGGGGTTGTAGAAGCCGCCGCCGTGCACGGCCCACAGTTCGCCGTCCACGCCGCGCTTTTTCAGCTCCGGATCGGTGGGGGCCTTGAGGCTGTTATCCAGCCAGACAAAGTAAAGCGACGAACCGATCCATGCGATCCCGCAGATCAGATGCAGCCAGCGGACCAGCAGATTGGCCCAGTCGATGAAATAGCCTTCCATTTCAGGTGTCTCCTAGTACTTCCTTTCACTGCTTTTTTGAACAAGGGTCTTGGGTGCCCCGTATTGCGTCCCGTCAGGCGGGACTTGATAGGAAGGGATGCGTCGGCCTTCCTACCCAGCTCTTCTTTGCTGCGTTTGGTGCCACTTGTAGGTTGGGGTGAGCCGTAGGCGAACCCCAACATGGCGACCGGTGCACGTTGGGGTTCGCTGGCGCTCACCCCAATCTACATTTGCCGTCAGCTGCCTCGATAGGTGCTGAAGCTGTACGGCGACACCAGCAGCGGCACGTGGTAGTGCTGGCCAGAGTTGGCCACGCCGAAGCGCAGCACCACCTGGTCCACGAAGCGCGGGGTCGGTACGTCGACGCCCTGCGCGGCGAAGTAATCGCCCGCGTGGAACACCAGCTCGTAGGTGCCGACCGCCAGCGCGTCGCCTTCCAGCAGCGGGGCGTCACAACGGCCGTCGTGATTGGTGAGTGCAGTCTTGATGGCACGGCGCGCGCCATCGCCTTCGACTGCATATAGATCGATGCGGATGTCGGTGCCGGGCTTGCCGGCTGCGGTATCCAGCACGTGGGTGGTGAGCTTGCCCATCGTGTCTCCTCTTGGTTTCTGTCGACGTTCGTCGGTTTTTGTAGACAATGTAAAAACAAATTGTTGACAAATAATCTGCCTTGCTCGCACCATTTGTCAACAAAAACAGTTTTGATTGTTGAAAATACGATCAACGGTCGATGAGAACAGCAGGCGACGACTGGAACAGTACGAGCAACGCGAGGCCCCTCGCGGAGGCGAGGGCGGGGGGAGTGGGAATTAGTAAGGGAAGCAGCCGCATCCCACCCGCTCTTGAATCAGGCGGGCTTTGCCCGACGCCCTCCGACTCGTACCAGTTCAGTCCACTGCTGCTGCTTAAGAGGAGATGTGCGTCATGCTGAGCGACGACGCGCTATATCAAGAAATCTTCGACGCCATCATCGCGCGTCGGCTGCCGCCCGGCTCCAAGCTGACCGAGGCGACGCTGTGCGAGAT
>CBIHQA010000545.1:0-3005 GCA_966211475.1 uncultured Neisseriales bacterium | reverse complement strand
GCAGCGCCATCAGCCAGCAGATGCCCAGCAAGAAAGAAGCGATCGCGGCCTGGAATCGGATGAAGTAGCCGGTCCCGGCCGCGACAGCGGTCAGCGCATCGCCGTTGCTTCGATTTCCACCAGCAGGTCCGGAAACGCCAGCCGCGACACGCCCAGCAGGGTGCTGGCCGGTTGCCGCCCGGCTTGGCTGAGCCGCGTCGTTACCGCCGCGTAGTGGGCGAAGAACTGGTCCACGTCGGTGGTGTAGTAGTTCAGCCGCACCACGTCCGACAGGCTGTAGCCGGCTTGGCGCAGCACGTCTTCCAGGTTATCCATCGCCAGCTCGATCTGCCCGCGCATGTCGCCGGGATGCATTGGCACGCCATCGGCGTTCATCGCGGTCTGACCGGCGCAATACAGGGTGCGTCGGGCGTTGGTGACTTCGATGGCCTGTGAGAAGGCAAGGGGCGTCTGCCATTGCCAGGGATTAACGGTTTGAATGTCCATGCTCGTGTCTCCTTGTCCGGGGGCGGGGTTCAGGCGTCGGCATGACGGAACAGGTTGATGCCGACGCACAGCACACCCAGAGCCACCAGGGTGGCGCCAATGCCGACCGCCGGTTCCGCACTGTGGTTGCCACTCAGTAGCAGGAACAAGGCGCCGGCCATGATCGGCAGCCCGAGGTTGTGCAGCACGAAGTGCGCCTTGGCCAGCCGGGTTTGTGCAGCCTGCGGCTTGAGCTGGTACAGCGCGCCGATCAGGCCTAGCGACACCCAGCCCAGCAGGTTGATATGCGCATGCACTGGCATGGCTTCGAAGTGGTGGGTGGACGCCATGTAGATGCCCATGCCGACGCCGATCATGAAATAGATCGCGGCCAGGCGGATTAGCCATTTGCTCATGATGTTCTCCTTGGTGGATGGGACGGGTTTAGCTGCGCCAGGGCAGTTCGAGCGGCGTGCCATCCGGGAAGGTGACTTCCACCGGGGCGCGGCTAAATACTGCGACCGTTTCCAGCGGCCCGAGGCCGACGTTGAAGATCTGGTGCGGCACGTTCGCCGGGATTACCAAGGTGTGGTTGGCGGCGAAGGGATAGCGCTTGTCGCCGATCTGGATCTCGCCGCGGCCCGCCTCGCACAGCACCACTTCCTCGCAGTCGTGGCGGTGCGGCGGGGTGGCGCTACCGGCCTGCATGCGCTGGCGCCAGATCGACAGGTGTTGCAGGCCGTTGTCCGAGCCGGCGAGGGTGACGTGGTCGATGCCGGGCAGCTCGGCATGCGGCAGCAGGGCGTTGTCGGTAATCTGCATGAATGCCTCCATCTTGTTGATTCACAAAGGGATTTGCCGTCCGGACGACAAGGTGAACGCAGTATGCCGCTGCTTGCGTTGCCGCAGAAGATGCGTTGATGTCGTAATATTGAAGAACAAAATTCCTCAATAGGTGTGGGATGAACAGCCTGCCGCAGTTCCTGGCGTTTGCCAGTACCGCCAAGCACGGCAGCTTTGCGCGCGCCGGTCGTGAGTTGGGCCTGACTGCTTCTACGGTTGCCAAGAGCGTCGCTCGGCTGGAAGAGCAGTTCGGCGTAAAGCTATTCCACCGCACCACCCGGCAGGTGGCGCTGACGCCGGATGGCGAGCAGTTGTTCGTGCGCTGCCAGCGGGTGCTGTCGGAGGTCGACGAGCTGGAATCGATGGCCGCCGGGGTACGCAATGCGCCAACCGGGCTGCTGCGCGTCGACATGCCCATTACCTACGGCAAGCGCGTGATCCTGCCGGTGCTGGTGCGGCTGATGGAGCAGTACCCGTCGTTGCAGGTCGACGCACGGTTGTCCGATCAGTATTGCGACCCGATCCGCGACGGGCTGGATGCGGTGATCCGGGTCGGCGCCCTGGCCGATTCCCGGCTGGTGGCGCGGCCGTTCAGCGAGCAGAACCAGGTGATCACTGCATCACCGCGTTATCTGGACCGCTGCGGCGTTCCAAAATCACTGGAGGATGTGGCGAAGCATCAAGCCATCCTGTTCCGTGCGCCCAGTACCGGCCGCGAGCGGCCCTGGCATGTGAACGACGGTCAACGGCAGATCGAGTTTTACCCGCCGTCGCGCATGGTGCTCAACGATGGTGAGGCCATTGCCGCGGCGACTTGCGCCGGCATGGGTCTGTCGCAGTTGCCGGACAACATGGTGGCCGACGCGGTGGCCGATGGCCGCCTGATCCTGGTGTTGCAGGCCTTCCAACCGACCCCGATGCCGATCAGCCTGTTGTACCCGAGCAGCCGCATGGTGACGCCGCGGCTGCGCGTGCTGATCGATGCGCTGATGGCGCTGCGCTAGGCCGCCGCTACGCTTGTGTCCGCTACTGCTTCGCATGCTATCGTCCGGCGAATGCCTCCGTACGCCTGACCGATCCTCATGTCCCGCCGATTTAAACGTGTCCTGCTGATTTTCCTGTTGCTGATCGCCGTGTTGGCGGGGGCGGCTGTGTTTGGCCTGCATTACGCGACACGGCTGCTGAAAGACCAGATCGTGGCCGCGCTCGGCCCGGACAGCGAGGTCGGCGAGATCGTACTGGACTGGTCGTCGGTCGAGATCCGCCAGCTGCGCATCAAGGGCCCGGAGGATTGGCCGGCGGAAGATGCGCTGCGTGCCGCCCGCATTGTGGTGCGGCCGGAGCTTCGGGACCTGATCTCCGCCAAGGTACGCATCCGGCGCATCGAAGTGGAAGACGCGTATCTCTCCGTGTTGCGCACCCGCAAGGGCTCGCTACGCCTGCTGCCCAGTCTGTTGGAAGGGCAGACCACGGCGGAGACACCGGCCAGCGCCACGCCGACCGCCGTGTCGGTCGACCATGTGGAACTCAAGGGCGGCGTGCTGGAGTTTTTCGACGCCAGCGTGCGCAAGCCGGCTCACAAGCTGCGGCTGGAGCAGGTAAATGCACAGGTCGACAACCTGCAATGGCCGGCACTGACCGGCCGTACGCAACTGGCGCTAACCGGTACGTTCAAGGGCGTACAGCGTGACGGTTCG
>CBIHQA010000544.1:0-3007 GCA_966211475.1 uncultured Neisseriales bacterium | reverse complement strand
ACGCCCCCACAGGGGTCAGCGAACGCAGTGAGCGGGAAAAGGGTTACATCCAAGACCGCCTTCCAGCCCCCGGGCGCCGCACCGAAAGCGCGCTTGAAGTGGCGGGTGAAATGACTCTGGTCGGTAAAGCCGGTGGCCGCTGCCGCATCCGCGACCGATAGGCCACGGCGCAACAGAGTGCGTGCCCGGTTCAGCCGCAATTGATTGCGCCAGGCATGCGGCGGCATGCCTACGCAGCGGGAAAACAGCCGTGCCGCATGATACGGCGACAGGCCGACGGTACTGGCCAGTTCGCTCAAGGTCAGCGGGTCGGTCAGCTGCTCCGCCATGCGGGCCTGCATCGTGGCGACCCGCGTCGCGTCGGGCGACAGCTCGGCAAGCTGAGGGCGGGTACGCGCATGGCGGGTCAGTAGTAGGCCGAATGCGTCGACCACCGCTGTCTCCGCCGCCAGCGGGTCGTTCGCGGCTTCCAGCAGGCAGTGCGCGCGTAGCAGGCGAGTGGCGACCTCGTCGTCGGTCACCACGTCGTCCGGCAGCCAGGGCACGCCCACGTCGCGACCGGCCAGGTCGCTCGCGAGTCGGCGCATCCAGTCGGCCGAGGGGTAGAACGCGCGGTAGGCCCAGCCACCGTCCGTAGCGCGGTGCCCGGTGTGCACCTCACCCGGGTTAATGGCGGCGATGGTCCCGGCGGGCGCCAGGCAGGTGCTGCCGCGATACCGGTAATACTGCGCCCCGGCCTCGATCACCGGCACCGAGAACCCCTCGTGCCAATGCGGGGCAAAGGTGTGCGCGTAGTACTCGGCCGTCAGCAGCTCCGTGTCCGGCAGGAGCGGACTGCGCCAGAACCGGGCGTTGTCACGGAAGGCCATGCCGTCGGCTCCTAGGTTGGTGTGACCGGAGCGAAGCGCCCTCTCAGGTGGTGGCGCAACCACACGCGCACCTCCAGATCAGCCGGGCTTTACGACACCCGGCGAGTCGCTCCACGCCGTCCCGATGCCACTGCTCAGCGCTTCTGGATCAGGCAGCGCTCCAGTTCCTGTTCGATAATCTCGCGCGGCAGCTCGCGGCCAATGAACACGATGGTGGTCTGCTTCTTCTCGCCGTCGTTCCAGCGACGGCCGAAATTGCTGCCCATCATTTGGTGCACGCCCTGGAAGATCACCTGGCGCGGCTCCTTGGCCACGTACAGGATACCCTTGTAGCGATACAGGTCGTTGCCGTAGTGCTCCAGCAGGTTGCCGAAGGCCTCTTCCAGCTGGATCAGGTTGAAGGCACGATCCGAGCGGAAGACAAAGGATTGCACCTTGTCCAGGTGGGCATGGGCATGGCCATGGTCGTGATCGCAATCCGGGCCGCACTCGCCGCCATGCTCATGATGATGGTCGTCGTGATGATGGTGGTGTTCGTGGTCATGATCGTGGCCGCAATCCGGACCGCAGGCCTCGCCATGCTCATGGTCATGATCGTGCGCCTCCAGCTCCAGGAAGGTTGGGTTGATCTCCAGCTTGGCGTTCAGGTTGAAACCACGGATATCCAGCAGCTCGCCGATTGGCGCACGGCCCATGTCCAGCTTCAGCACATGGGCGCGCGGGTTGATGCGCACCAGACGGTGTTCCAGGTCGCGGGCGTCGTGCTCGTCCACCAGGTCGGTCTTGGACATCAGGATACGGTCGGCAAAGGCCACCTGCTTCTGGGCGGTTTCTTCGCGGTCCAGCTGCTCCTGGCCGTGCTTGGCATCTACCACGGTCAGCACTGCGTCCAGCATGTACAGGTCACGCAGCTCTTCGGTAATGAAGAAGGTCTGTGCCACCGGGCCCGGGTCGGCCAGACCGGTGGTCTCGATCACCACGCGTTCGAAGTCGAGCTGCTTCATCGCCTTCTTGGTAGCCAGCTCCTGCAGGATGCGCTGCAGGTCACCCCGCACGGTGCAGCAGATACAGCCGTTGTTCATCTCGACGATCTGCTCGGCGTCCTGCACCAGCAGGGCATTGTCGATCGACACTTCGCCGAATTCATTCTCGATCACCGCGATCTTCTGGCCGTGCTCTTCCTGCAATACGCGGTTGAGCAGCGTGGTCTTGCCGGCGCCAAGGAAGCCGGTAAGGATGGTGACGGGGATCGGTTGTGCGTTGGCGGACATGGGTGATCGGTTCCTGATGGGGTAAGTCGGGTCGTGCCACAATCGTTCCGGACGATATGCGGGCAACCCCCTGAAATAACAAGGTTACTACTTGTTTGCACTTCTTCCGGCCTTTCTTCCGAAAGGCCGGATGGGTCATTCCAGCGGCAGGCTGGCCTGCTGGGGATCGGGGGGCAGCACCGCGGCGTCCAGTGAGCCATCCGACAGTTTCAGATGCAGGCGCTCGCCCGGCCGTACCTGCCCCGGCCGCCGCAGCACCTCACCGCGCGCGGTCGTCACCAGACTGTAGCCACGGGCCAGCACCGCGTCCGGGTTCATGCTACCGAGCACGGCCGCCAAGTGGTCCAGCCGAGCGTGACGGCGTTCGTTCTGTCGCTTGGCAGCACTGCTCAGCCGTAGGGAAAGGCTGTTCAGTCTGTCCAGATAGCGGTCCGGTTCCGGGCGTTGTGACGCCAGCCGAATACCCAGCGCGGCCAAGCGATGCTCACGCGCCACCAGCACGGTCTGCCATCCACGCATCAGGCGGCTCTCCAGCTGGCAAAGCTGATCAGCCTGCCGGGCCAGCCGTTCGCCCGGATGCACCAGCCGCCGGGCTAGGTAGTCCACCTGCTGCGCCCGTGTCTCCAGCCGCCGGCTCATCGCGCGTGACAGACGCATCGCCTGCTGTTCCAGCCGGTGCCGCAAGGCTGCGCCATCCGGCGACACCAACTCTGCCGCCGCAGTCGGCGTCGCCGCACGCAAATCGGCCACGAAGTCGGCGATGGTGAAGTCGGTTTCGTGCCCTACCCCGCTGACCACCGGCATCGGACAATCGGCCATCGCCCGCGCCAGACCTTCATCATTGAAGGCCCACAGGTCTTCGATGGA
>CBIHQA010000543.1:0-3016 GCA_966211475.1 uncultured Neisseriales bacterium | reverse complement strand
GACTTAAGACATGTTGACTCCTCCGATCATTCGGGCGATAGGTGTCGCCCGCGGGTATTTCAGTTTGGATCGTCGCGTGGTTATTCAGCGCGCATCTTCACATACCGCCCCGGAGCCGGTTCGATCGGCTTGTAGGTGCGGTTCCCGGCGCTCTTTGGCGCCTTGACCTTCTCCCCGGAAAGCTCGGACAGCCACGCGGAGTAATCAGGCCACCAGCTGCCCGGCTTGCTCTGCGCACCGGAGAACCAGAGGTCTGGCGACGACGGCAGCGAATCGTTCACCCAGTAATTGCGCTTGTTGGTGGTGGCCGGGTTGATGGTGCCGGCGATGTGGCCGGACGCTCCCAGCACGAAACGCTGCGGACCGCTCAGGTATTGCGTACTGAGGTAGGCCGACTTCCACGGCACGATATGGTCTTCCTGCGCCGCGAACATATAGGTCGGCATGTCGATCTTGCGCACGTCGAGCTTCACACCGCACAGCTCCATCTTGCCGGGCTTGGTGAGGTTGTTCTCGAGGTACATGTTGCGCAGGAAATACGCGTGCATCGGCATCGGCAGGTTGGTGCCGTCCGAGTTCCAGTACAACAGGTCGAAGGGCGGCGGAGTCTTGCCCTTCAGGTAGTTGTTGACCACGTAGTTCCAGATCAGATCGTTGGCACGCAGGCTAGAGAAGGCGGTTGCCAGCTCCTTGCCCTTGATGATGCCGCCTTCAGACGCCTTGGCTTCGCGGGCACGGATCAGGTTCTCGTCGATGTAGACCTTGATCGGGCCCGGCTCGACGTGATCGACCATGGACGTGAGATACGTGGCCGACACCACGCTGGTATCGCCCTTGCCGCGCAGCACTGCCAGCGCGGTGGTCAGCAGTACCCCGCCGATGCAGAAGCCCAGCATGTTCAGGTCGTCGCGCGAGGTGATCGATTTGACCACGTCGGAGGCCTTGAAGATGCCCTTGGTGAGGTAATCCTCCCAGGTGAAGCACTTCATGTCCTCGGTGGCGGAGCGCCAGGAGATCAGGAAGGTGGTATAGCCTTCGGACACCAGGTAGCGGATCAGCGAGTTCTCCGGCTGCATGTCCATCAGGTAGTACTTGTTCACGCACGGCGGGATCACCAGCAGTGGACGCTCGTACACCTCGGCGGTGGTCGGCGTGTACTGGATGAGCTGCATCACGTCGTTTTCGAACACTACCTGGCCGGGGGTGATCGCCATGTTCTTGCCGACTTCGAACTTCGTCTCGTCGGTCATGGTGATGTAGCCCTTTTGCAGGTCTTCGAGCATGTTCTTCATGCCCTCGACCAGGCTCTCACCCTTGCTGTCCACCGCGAGCTTCAACACTTCCGGATTGGTCAGTGCGAAGTTGCTGGGCGACATGGCGTCGATGAACTGCTTGGTGAAGAAGCGCATGCGCTCCTTCTTGTCGTCGTCCGCTTGCGTCTTCTCGACCAGGTCCATCAGCCAGCGAGAGGTGGCCAGGTAGGAATGGCGGACGTAATTGAAGAACGGGTATTGCTCCCATTCCGGTGCGGCAAAGCGCTTGTCCTTGACCGGCGGCGTATCGGGCGACTGTCCGAGCATCTGCTGCCAGGCAGCCATCTGCTGTTGCATCAGCTGGTTCTGCCATTGGGTCACCTGGCCTGCGTTCTGCCAGAAACCGGCGAACAACTGGGCATAGGGATTGGCTTGTGCGGCAGGCTCCTGCGGACTGGCGGCAGCTTTGGTGAATTGCTCGAAAAACTGCTGATTGGCGCGCGTGATCTGTTCGAAGAACTGTGCCAGTTGCTGGCTGTGCTGCGTGTCGCTCATGCGATAAGCTCTCCCTCTGGGTCGGGTACCGCCTTCCGGAGGGGTGAATCAATCTGCTACACGAACCCAGCGGCGCCAGAATGAGGGGCGCTAAGCCGAACCGCAAACCATGATTCCTTCACACCTTCCTGACGGCCATCGTTGTCTTGTTGCAGCGCCATAAAGTTAGCGCCGCAATGTGACAGCTGTGTGATGAGTCCATGCTAGCGTAAAGGCGTGTCCACTACAATCGGCGAATCACCTAAAACGGCTGAGTGGTTCCGCAACGCAACATCGGATGCCAATGTTTTCGAAAAGGCGCTACATTTCGAATGGCTTCTCGAGCAGTCGAACCGACGGCAACGCCCCGTCAGTTCGACGACTCAACCGGCAATGACTGCATTTTTTCGTCCGCTATTCTTGGAAGGACGGGCAAAGGAAAACCGTGCGCTGGATCATCCTGATCGGCTGGAGTTACATCGTCATCCTGTTTGCGCTGGCCAGCGGCAGCGTGGCCCGGGGGATCAATATCGTTTTGTTCCTGGGCGTGATTCCAACCTGGCTGTACCTTTGGACGGCCATCCGGCGGATACGTGCCCGCCAGGCGGAAGCCGAGGCGGTGGACGCAGGAGAAATAGCGGAAGTGGTGCCGGACGAAGCTGCACCGGACTGAATGACCGGACAGCTTGGTCCGATCTCGATCCGGGCCGCGTCTCAATCTTCGTTGAGATGCCCTTCGTCGCGGTATTGAGCAAGCTTGTAGCGCAGCGTGCGTTCGCTCATGCCCAGCTTTTCGGCGGCGAGCTTGCGCATGCCTCCTACGCTGACCAGGGTCTGGAGGATGTGCTCGCGCTCCAGATCCTTGATCTGGCTGGGACGTGTGTCCGTGGTCGCGATCATATCTTCGGACATATCCGCTGCGGCCATGGTGGGAAGCAACAGATCGTCGGCCTGGATCTCCGGACCGCTGGCCAGGATGACGGCCCGCTGCACGACGTTTTCCAGTTCCCGCACGTTGCCCGGCCAGTCGTAAGCCGTCAGGGTTGCCGCCGCGGAGGCGGAGAATGCCACCTCGCCCTGAGGAGCTGCCTTGCGCAGAACATGAGTCGCAAGCGGGACAATGTCGGCCCGCCGCTCGCGCAGCGCAGGCAAGGTTAGCGGGAAGACATTGATGCGGTAATACAGATCTTCGCGGAACCGGCCTTCCTTCACCCAGCTCAGCATGTCGC
>CBIHQA010000542.1:0-3032 GCA_966211475.1 uncultured Neisseriales bacterium | reverse complement strand
ACGCCACCAAGTGGAAGCGCATCGGGGGCGACCCGCATACCGTCAACCTGAATGCTTACCTCTCCAAGGACGGCAGCAAGATCATGGGTACCTGGATCTGCACGCCGGGCAAGTTCGAGGTGAACTATGAGAAGTGGGAGTTCTGCCACTTCCTGGATGGCTATTGCATCATCACGCCGGAAGGCGAAGAACCGAAGCATCTGAAGGCGGGTGATGTGTTCGTGATCGAGCCCGGTATGAAGGGCACCTGGGAGGTGGTGGAGACGGTGCGCAAGTATTTTGTGTTTGCCTGAGTCTTCGACCCGTCGGTTGGGCCAAGTCTGCGGAGCTGATTGATCTCGGCAGGAGTAGGCGCGGTAAACGTTGGGCTTCGCAGGCTCAGCCCAACCTACGGGTTGTCTGCGCCGGTCGGCTAAACAATGGCGGCGGGATGGTCGGCCATCTGAAGTAGCCAAGTCAGGGCCATCCGTCCCCAGCCCGCTTTGACCGTCTGTCCCCAAGGTCGCGTCCTCCGCCTCATTCCGTTAAACTTGCCGCCGCTCCGGGGCATGTGCCCCGCCTCCCCCGCTGACCCTCTACGGAGACCCCGCATGGCACAGCTGCCTTTGCAACACCTGCTCGACAACAATCGCCAATGGGCGGAAGACATCACCCGCCGCGATCCGAAATTCTTTGAAACCCTGTCTCTGCAACAGGCGCCGGAATACATGTGGATCGGCTGCTCGGACAGTCGTGTTCCGGCCAACGAGCTGATCGGCCTGTTGCCGGGCGAAGTGTTCGTCCACCGCAATGTGGCGAACGTGATCGTCCACTCGGACCTGAATTGCCTGTCCGCCCTGCAGTTCGCAGTGGATGCGCTGAGCGTGAAGCACGTGATCGTCTGCGGCCACTATGGCTGCGGCGGTGTAAACGCGGCGCTGACCGGCCGCCGGGTTGGCCTGGTGGACAACTGGCTGCGCCATATCCATGACTTGCGCCAGAAGCATGACACCAACTTGCAGGAGCTGGACGACGACACCCGCTTCGACCGCTTGTGCGAGCTGAATGTGATCGAGCAAGTGCTGAATGCCTGCCAGACGACGGTGGTGCAGGATGCCTGGCTGCGCGGTCAGTCGCTGACGGTGCATGGCTGGATCTACCGGCTGCGCAACGGGCGGCTCAATGACCTGTCGGTATCGATCAGCAGCACCGAAGAGGCGCTGGATCGTTATCGGGATGCGTTGGTGGCGTTGGGGAAATAGCCCGCGCCAAGTGCCTGCCGGTGTGCGGCTTGTCCGGCAACGGGCATGTACCGCAATGTAGCCTGGACGCGAAAAGGCCGGGGCGGCCGTCGATGGCTCCCCCGCCGGGGGCGGCCGGGGATGCCGCCCGGGCGGTTTCACGTCCGGGCTACGGATCGGCGCGCACCCAGCGCTCGGCGGGTTGGCGAGTATTGGCCATTGCGGCAGTCATCCCGAAAAGCTGCATTCGTGGTTTAGGACGCCTGAAGGACCGTCTGGCGCGGACGTGTGTGGGGCCGCCTGTTGGGCTTCGACCCCGAGCCCGTCGGGGGCTCAACCCAACCGGTGGGATCGGCTCAGACGCACAGTGGATGACGCGTCTTTGCCGATGGCGATCAACCCTAGGCGGCGATCAGGTAGCGGTCCCGCCCGGTACGCTTTGCTTCCAGCAATGCTGAGTCGGCCCGATTGATGGTCCGGGAGTAGTTGTCGCCCGGTTTGTGCTCCGCCATTCCCATACTCATGGTTAGCCCCGGCCCTTGTCCGTCGGCGCCCAGGCGGATTTGCGACACGGCGTCGCGCATCCGGCGGACGCTGGCTTCCGCGCCTTCGACGTCCACTTCCGACAGCAGCAGCAGGAATTCCTCGCCGCCCCAGCGGCAACACAGGTCGTAGTCGCGCAGGTCGCCGTTCAGGGCCTTGGCAACGCGCACCAGCACTTCGTCGCCCACGTCGTGGCCGTAGCTGTCGTTCACCTGCTTGAAGTTGTCGATGTCGGCCATCACCAGGGTGAACGGGCGGCCGAGCCGCTCGTGTCGGCCTGCTTCGGCGCGCAGGCGTTCGACCATCAGACGGCGGTTAGCGAGGCCGGTCAGCGGGTCGTGGCTGGAGGCCTCCTGCAGCGCCAGATTGAGGTCGCGCATCATCTCCTGGTAACGGTCGGAGATGCGGGCGAGCTTTTCCAGCCGGCGCAGTTGCTTGCGGTAGCGCTCGGTCATCGTCAGCGCCTGCTGCTGCGCGACACTCTGGTAGCGGTCGGAAATGCGCGTGATGCGTTCGACCTGACTCAACTGGTCGTGGTACTGGGCGTACAGCCGGGTCAGCGCGTCGTGCAGGGGGTGATCGGCATACTCTGGCACCGCCAGCAGCCGTTCGATGTCGGCATCCAGGTTCGGATCGTCCCGCATGATGCCGATCAGCCTTCGCGGGGGACGATGGAGAACGGGAAGGTGCAGTCTTCCTTGAACTCCGCCGCCAGTTCCGCCACCCGCTCGTTCTGCGGGTCGTAGTACCAGGTGACCTGTACCGCCCGGCCGCCGCCGTGTGCATCTTCCAGCAGGTCGAACAGGTCCATCATCGCCTTGATGCTACTGGTGTTCAGGTAGAGCAGCCGCAGTTCCAGCGACAGCGGCCGGTCAGTATCGGCGAGGAAGCGTTCCACCCAGGTCAGCACGGGTTCGAACAGTTCGAAGGAGTTCTCCGGGTAGGAGTCGCCTTGCATGCTCAGCAGGCCGGCCACGAAGTCTGTACGGATGGCGGGGGTGGACTGCGTGGCGTCGATCAGGATTTCTTCCATGGTTACAACCCGTATGTCGTTTTGTGTCAGGCGGGCATCTGTCGGCCCGCTCATCAAATCACCACCTGCAGGCTGACGAAGGCACGCCCCTCGCCGGTATCGCGCAGCGAGCAGGCCAGCGGCCGTGCCGCCCGGCGGGCCATGTCGATCAGCCCCAGGCCGGCACCGGTCACCGCGCCCTCCGGGCGCGGGCGGCGCAGCTGTTCCTTGTAGGCCGCCTTGAGCGCGGCCTTGTC
>CBIHQA010000541.1:0-3041 GCA_966211475.1 uncultured Neisseriales bacterium | reverse complement strand
CCCACCAGCCCGGCGCTCGCGGTGGCAAGCGCTGTCTTGTCTGAACTCGAAGGCCGCGGCCACAGCTGCCTGATGCTCGACACCCTGGCCAGCGACCCCTGCGGCCTGCTCGGCTGGACCACCGACCAATGGCAGGCCCTGACCGCGACCACCGGCAAACTACCCACCAACGCCACGGCCTGGCGCAACGCCCTGTGCGGCTGCTCCCAGGTCTGGACCGTCGGCGAATTCGACTGGCAGCAACCCTTGGTGCTCGCCGAAGACCGCCTCTACCTGCGCCGCTACTGGCAGGACGAAACCCTGGTCGGCCAGGCAGTGATGCGCCGCGCCGCTGCCAAACGGCCAGTGGACCCCGCAAAGGTACGTGGCTGGCTGGACAAGCTGTTCGATCCGCTGCCAGACGACGAAACCGGGCCGCACTGGCAGAAGGTCGCCTGCGCGGTGGCCGCACGTGGCCACCTGTCGGTGATCACCGGCGGCCCGGGCACCGGTAAGACCTACACCGTGGCACGGCTGCTGGCGCTGCTGTTCGCGCTGGCCGACGACCCCGATCGGCTGCGCATTGCCCTCGCGGCGCCCACTGGCAAAGCGGCCGCGCGGCTCAAGCAATCCATCGACAACGCCTTGGGCGAACTCGCCGCCAAGGTCGGCGACGCGTTGCCGCTCGCAAACCTGACCGCCCGCATGGGTGCGGCGCGCACCCTGCACAGTCTGCTCGGCGCCCGGCCGGATACCCGGGCCTTCCGGCACCACGCCGGCAACCCACTGGACATCGACGTGCTGATCGTCGACGAAGCCTCGATGATCCACCTGGAGATGATGGCGTCGCTGCTGGCCGCGTTGCCGCCGCACGCCACATTGGTGATGCTGGGCGACAAGGACCAGCTCGCCTCGGTAGAGGCCGGCGCCGTGCTGGGCGACCTGTGCCATAACGCACAGGCCGGTGGCTATGCGCCGGAGACGGCCGCCTTTGTGGCTGCGGCAACCGGCGAGTCGCTGCCGCCTGGCTTCCTCGGCAATGCCGGCACGCTCGCGCAGCAGACGGTGATGCTGCGCAAGAGCCGGCGTTTCGGCGGGCCGATCGGTGCGTTGGCGCTGGCCGTGAATGTTGGCGATGCCGCCGCGAGCGAGGTTTGCCTGCGGCAAGCGAGCGGCGGTGTGCTGGCATGGCTGGAGCAAGCCAATCCGGAACGGCTATTGCAGCTCGCGCTGGCGGGCCGGGCTGGGGCAGAGGGCGGCTTCCGGACCTATCTGGATCTGCTCGCCCGGCGCCCGTCCACAGCGGACTCGCCCGCCTGGACCGATTGGGTGCGGCAAGTGCTGAAGGCCTTCGAATCCTTCCGTCTGCTGTGTGCGGTACGTGAGGGCGACTGGGGCGTAGCGGGCCTCAACGAGGCGATCGAACGCCACCTGGCCGACGCGAAACTGATCGACCGGCGCGGCGAGTGGTATGTCGGCCGGCCAGTGATGGTTACCCGCAACGACTACGGCACGGGTGTGTTCAACGGTGACATCGGCGTCACCCTGCCGGACCCGGCGCGTAGCGATGCGCTACGGGTGTACTTCCTGGAAGGCGAAGCGGTACGCAGCGTGTTGGCCACCCGCTTGCGCGATGTCGAAACGGCCTACGCGATGACGGTGCACAAATCGCAAGGCTCGGAATTCCGTCACACGGGGATGGTGCTGCCGCCGGAACCGGTCCCGGTGCTGACGCGGGAGCTGGTCTACACCGGCATCACCCGGGCGCGCGAGCATTTCACGCTGGTTTCACCCAACCCCGCGGTGCTGGCTGTTGCTGTGGAGCGGCGGACCCGGCGGGCCAGCGGCCTAAGGTTGCTGTTGGATGGCAGAGGTTGACCGGGTTGGATCAAAGTAACCTCACAGGAGCACTGTAGGGCGCAATAAGCGGAGCGCATTGCGCCCTACGTGACCGTGGTTGCGTGAACGGCCGGGGCTAACAAAACCAGACCAAAACAGCCGCCCGGCGACTACATCCCCGCTACATTCCGCTGAGCCTCTCCCACACGCGAATCCCCCATTCCGTACCGCGCGATAGCACGCTACCATAACAACATGACGCCGGCCGCACGGCCCGTGCCGGCGTCGCAAGAATCAAAAGGGGACACGGCCATGCAACATGTTCGCCAGCGGAATCCGGAACTGGAAAGTGCCTTCGGGCGTGACCCGAAACTGGGCTACGAGGCCAAGGAAGTGGCCGGCGTGATCCGATACCTGGAGCACGGCGTACCTAATCCGCTGGTGCGATGGCACTACCACGAGGAGTACGAGCTCCACCTGATCGTGGAAACCTCCGGCAAGGTCTTCGTCGGGGACTATATCGGCCAGTTTCAGCCGGGCCACCTGGTGCTGACCGGGCCGCGTCTGCCGCACAACTGGATTTCCACCAATGTACCCGCCGGCGGCGTGACGCTGCGCGACGTGGTGCTGCAGTTCCCGCACCAACCGCTGGCCGAGGCGGCCGAACTGTTCCCCGAGCTGCGCGAGGTGCTGCCGATGCTGGAGCGGGCCCGCCACGGCATCGAATTCTTCGGCATGTCGGATTTCGCGCGGGAGAAGTTTGCCCGCATCAAGGCGAGCCACGGCATGTACCGCCTCGCCGAATTCATCTCATTCATGGATGCACTGGCGCGCTGCCCGGACTACCGGCTGCTGTCGTCGGTACAGCTGCAAAGCTTCGAGGACGATGTGTCGCTCGCCCGGCTGGGCGGCATCCTCAGCTACCTCACCGAGCACTACAGCCGGCCGTTCTCAATGGCGGAACTCGCCCGCCAGGCAGGCATGAGCGAAAGCCAGTTCTCCCGCTACTTCCGCCGCGCCACCGGCAACAGCTTCACCGACTTCGTCAACCGCCTGCGGGTGAACAAAGCCTGCCAGTTGCTGATGGAGACGGACCTCTACATCACCAACATCTGCTACGACGCCGGCTTCAACAACGTGGCGAACTTCAATCGCCGCTTTTTGGAGATCAAGGGCGTCACGCCGAAGGAATACCGCCGGCAGGCGGCGGAGCGGTTCGGCGC
>CBIHQA010000540.1:0-3053 GCA_966211475.1 uncultured Neisseriales bacterium | reverse complement strand
CCGACACGATGCCGCCGTAGAAGTCGCCCTGCTTGAAATGCGGGCCAACCTCCTCGCGGATGATGCGGCTGGCGGTCACGTCCGGCATCACGCCCTCCAGCCCGCGACCGACCTCGATGCGGACCTTGCGGTCTTGCTTGGCGACGATCAGGATCGCGCCATCGTCGACGTCCTTGCGGCCGAGCTTCCAGGCATCGGCTACCCGGATGCCGAACTGTTCGATGGTTTCCGGCTGGGTGGTGGGCAACAGCAGTACGGCGATCTGGCTGCCCTTGTCCTGTTCCAGCTTGGCCAGCTTTTCGGTCAAGGCGGCAGCCTGGCCGGCATCCAGCGTGCCGGTCAGATCCACCACGCGGCCGGTCAGCGGCGGGACTTCGACCTCTGCCCGGGCCAGGCCGGCCAGCGCCAGCCACAGGCCGACCCCCACCAGCCAGGCGAACCACCGGAAACGCGACACTCCCGACGAGGCGGTCATGTTAGCCTCAGTTCGACGCCGGCTTGTCGGCGCCGAAATCCACCTTCGGCGCGCTGGAGATGGCTTTTTCGTTCTCCACCGTGAAGTTCGGCTTGGTTTCCATGCTGAACATCTTGGCCGTCAGGTTGGTCGGAAACTTGCGGACGGTGGTGTTGTACTCCTGCACCGACTTGATATAGCGGTTGCGGGCCACGGTGATGCGGTTCTCGGTACCTTCGAGCTGGGCCGACAGATCACGGAACACGGCGTCGGACTTGAGGTCCGGGTACTTCTCCGCCACCACCATCAGGCGTGACAGCGCCCCGGTCATCTGGGCCTGCGCCTCCTGGAAACGGGCGAAGGCTTGCGCGTCCTTCAATGCATCCGCCGTCACCTGCACCGAACCGACCTTGGCGCGCGCCTCGGTCACGCCCAGCAGCACGTCTTTCTCCTGCTTGGCGTAGCCCTTGACCACGTTCACCAGGTTGGGCACCAGGTCGGCGCGACGCTGATAGTTGTTGATCACTTCGGACCAGGCGGCATTGATCGCCTCGTCCTGCGTCTGCAAGTCGTTGTACCCGCAACCGGATAGCAGAAGCGTACTGGACAGCACCGCGGCTGCGGCCAATGACCGAAACCAGGACTTGCGCATTAGAATCTCTCCATGAGGAAGCGACATGTCGTCGCGAAGCACCAATCGCCATCATAGATGGTGATTGATAGCACGATTATCAAGGCAAGCTGTATGACCGAACTCAATGAAGTCCGTATCGACAAGTGGCTATGGGCCGCCCGCTTCTACAAGACCCGTTCGCTGGCCACCCAGGCAGTGGAAGGCGGCAAGGTGCATCTGGCGGGCAATCGGGTGAAGCCGGCACGATCGGTGAAGCTGGGCGACACCCTCACCGTGACGACCGAGCATGGCCATTTCGAGCTGGTAATCGAAGGCCTGTCCGACAAGCGCGGCCCGGCTCCGGTCGCGCAGGCCCTGTACCGCGAGACGGAGGCCAGCAAGACCCGACGCGAGCAAGAGGCGATGCAGCGACAACTGGCACCCGGCTTCGACGAAGGCGGCCGGCCGACCAAGCGCGACCGTCGCGATCTCGGCAAATTCCGTGGGTACTGACATGCAGCCGATGACCGACAAGCCGCGCGTGGAAATCCACTTCTGCACCCAATGCCGCTGGCTGCTGCGCGCTGGCTGGATGGCGCAGGAAATCCTCACCACCTTCGACAATTTCGAACTGGGCGAAGTCGCGCTGATCCCCGGCACCGGCGGCATCTTCCGTGTGATCCTGGATGGCGAGGTACTCTGGGACCGCAAAGAGGCCGGCCGCTTCCCGGAGGCCAAGGAAGTGAAGCAGCTGATCCGCGACCGGGTCGATCCGGACCGATCGCTTGGGCATAGCGACCGGGCGACGTCGTAACCCTCACAAGCAGCAAAAAGCGCACCACCGTAGCCCGGATGAGCGCAGCGTTATCCGGGGCCGCAACGCGGCCATGGCGGCGAACTCCCACTGGACGCACATGTATTGATTACCAGAAAATTACCAAACAGGTAATCATCAATCCAGCCGGTCAAAAATCCCTCTCATCAGACCATTACCACAACGGTAAACTTGTGGTTTAATGGTCCTCATGCCCAGCATCCATGAAATCCGTCGCGACAATCTGCGGCGCCTGATCGCGGACCGTTTCGACGGCCGGCAAGCGGAATTCGCCCGCGCGGTCGGTGTTCGCCAGCCGTCGTACGTGTCGCGCCTGCTGTCAGACCTGCCGACCGCACGCCGTAATCTGGGCGATGACTTGGCCCGCCGCATCGAATCCGCCTGCGACTTGCCAACCTACTGGCTGGATGAGGCGCAAAGCCGCCCTGCCGTTGCCACCGATACCCCACGTCCTGCCCATCTGATCGGGAATCCCATGAACCAGCACCGTATCGCACACAAGACCGACGACACCCGGATCAAGGAAATCAAGGAGCTGACGCCCCCGTCGCATGTGCTCCGCGAATATCCGATCAGCGACGAAGCCGCCCGTGTCACCTACGAAGCACGCCAGGCGATCCACCGTATCCTGCATGGCGCGGACGACCGGCTGCTGGTGATCATCGGCCCCTGCTCCATCCACGACTACGACGCCGCGATGGAGTACGCCAAGCGCCTGAAGGCGCACCGCGACGCATTTGAGAACGACCTGCTGATCGTGATGCGCGTCTACTTCGAAAAGCCGCGTACCACCGTCGGCTGGAAGGGTCTGATCAACGACCCGATGCTGGACGGCAGCTACCGCATCAACGAAGGCATCCGGCTGGCCCGCAAGCTGCTGCTGGACATCAACGACGAAGGCATGCCGGCCTCGACCGAATACCTGGACATGATCACGCCGCAGTACCTGTCGGACCTGATCAGCTGGGGCGCGATCGGTGCGCGCACTACCGAAAGCCAAGTGCACCGCGAGCTGGCCTCCGGCCTGTCTTGCCCGGTCGGCTTCAAGAACGGCACCGACGGCAACATCCGCATCGCGGTGGACGCGATCAAGGCCGCCAACGCGCCGCACCACTTCCTGTCGGTGACCAAGGCTGGCCACTCCGCCATCG
>CBIHQA010000539.1:0-3063 GCA_966211475.1 uncultured Neisseriales bacterium | reverse complement strand
TGACGAAGCGGCTACCTGGGAACACATGCGGTCGCACATGAACGTGATTGCCGATGCGCTCGGCGATGCGCTGGCCAAGCAGTTCCCGCAGAAGTTCTAGGCTGCTGGCAAAGGGGGAACGCAGATCTTCAGCAGGGCGCAAAGCAAGCTTTGCTGGTTTGGCCGGCGGCAACCCATCCGCAGCCCCCTGAGACTTTCCCTCCCTTCCCGCTCCCGCCCGTCGGCGGGAGAGCCTCGCTGCGCTCGATCGTGGGCGTTGCGCAACATCGTTGGGCGCAATAAGCGGAGCGCATTGCGCCGCATGCTCGGCAGGTGCATCCCGGTTGGTAAACACAAAGCGAGCAGCACTCTAAGATTTCCGCCCTGTAGCGGGAGAGGGGGAATGGGGGGGCTCGCTAGCGGTCAGCGGCGACCTGCTTGCCGGGACGTGCGTCAGCGGCGCCACCAGAACCAGGCGAGTGCGGCCGCGATCAGCAGGAAGGCCAGCCAGCCGAAGCTGCGCGGTTCTTGAGCGACGTGGGGGGCTGGCTTTTCGGTGGCGGACGCGACATCGGCATGCTGTGCCAGATATTGGTCGACGCGGTCCTTTGCCTCCTTCAGACCTAGCCCAGTGGCTTGGCGCACTTCGCGGACGGCTTCAATGATGCGGCCCTGTTTCAGCGCCGCGATCGCCGCGGCCGGCAGGGTATCGGCTGGGGCGCCGAAGCCGCTTTCCAGCTCCTCCATCGGGATGGTATCCGGCGACAGCGTGATGGGATTGTCCCGGTAACGCTCCACCCAGTCTTTGGCGTCCTTCAGGCCGAGGCCGGTGGCCTCCCGCACGATCTTGATCGCTTCGATCATGTTGCCACGATGGACTTCGCGCGCAGCGGCGGGCGGAATGGGGCGGTTGAAGTCGGGGGAAGACGGCATGCCAGCCTCCGGCGTAGATGAACGCTGCCCAGTCTAGGCGAAGGCGAGGCGAACCGCTCATCGGTTGGACGAACTGTCGCCAACTCCCGTTGAACGGCATTTTTCCGTCCCCACGCGAGGCGGCCGGACAGTTGCAAGAGCTTGTCGCGCGCGGCGACCGATTGCCTACACTGGAAACGTGGCGGACGCGTGTCCGTTGCATCTGTTCGTACCGTTTCCGTCCTTTTCCGCAGAGAGGACGCTGGCCAGACCGCCGAGGTTGAGGTTGTCGGGGGAATGTCGATGTATCGACCGGAAATCAGCCTGGGTGACGCCACCGTACTGATTGTCGACGACACGCCGACCAACCTTGCCGTGCTCGGCGACATCCTGCGCGAAGATGGTTACCAGGTCTTTGCCGCGCCCAGCGGGGAGGCTGCGCTGCGGATCGTCGAGCGCTCGCCGCCCGACCTGATCCTGCTGGACGTCAGCATGCCGGGCATGGACGGCTTCGAGACCTGTCGACGGTTGAAGGCGCAGGAGAGCACTAGCCATATCCCGGTGATCTTTGTAACCGCCCGCAGCGATGTGCAGGACGTGGTGCGGGGCTTCCAGACCGGCGCCGTGGACTACCTGTGCAAGCCGGTGCAGCGGGACGAGGTACGCGCCCGGGTACAGACGCAGCTGCGCGTACAGGCGCTGTACCGGATGCAGCAGGAGCAGGCGGAATACTTCCGTGCCATCGTCAACACGATGGCGGAGGCGCTGCTGATCGTCGATGCGGCGGGCCTGATCCAGTTCATCAACCCGGCAGGGGAGCGCCTGTTCCAGTGCAGTTGCAACGACTTGCGGCGTCAGCCGCTGGGCTGCTTGCTGGCGCCGCCCTTTGACGAAGACTATGTGTTGTTCTTCCAGGCCGAGCGAGGCCGCACGACCGGCAATTGCGATCCGAAGGAAGTGGTCGCCCGCCGCCAGAACGGGCAGCCGTTTCCGGTCGAACTGACCCTCAATGAGCTGTACCTCGACAAGGTGCTGTTCGTCTGCCTGATGCAGGACATTACCCAGCGCAAGCGCAACGAAGACCGGCTGGTGCAGGTGGCCAAGGTCGACCCGTTGACCGGCATCGCCAACCGGCGCTGCTTCGAAGAGCGGCTGGCCGCCGAGTGGGACCGTACGCAGCGCAATGGCGTGCCGCTGTCGCTGGTGATCATCGACGTCGACCATTTCAAGCTCTACAACGATCACTTCGGCCACCTGAAAGGGGACCAGTGCCTGCAGGCGGTTGCCCGCACCATCGATGGCGCTGCCCGGCGCAATAACGATCTGGCGGCCCGCTACGGTGGGGAGGAGTTCGCGCTGATTCTGCCGGAGACCGAAGGGGTGCAAGGGCAACAGATCGCCGAGCGACTACGCCGGATGGTCGAGGAGCTGAAGGTCGAGCATCCGGTGTCGCCACATGGCTTCGTGACGGTCAGCATCGGGCTCGCTACCTACAACGGCCTGGCGGAAGGCGAACGGCAGGATCTGATCCAGGCGGCAGACCGGGGTCTGTATGCCGCCAAGAACCAGGGGCGCAACCGTCTGGTCGTCGAGACGTTTGCGCCGGCTGCCGCACCGAGCGCGGGCTGACATGGCACGGACCGGGCCTTTCCGGCAGCGGGGCAACTGGCTGGCCTGGTTGCCGCACAACCCGGTGCTGTGGATGGCGGTGCTGCTGCTGTTCGCGGCGATCCTGATCATCTGGCGGCTGTCGACCTTGTCGAACCGGCTGGTGGCCAGCACCGCCATTGCAGACGCCCACCGTTACAGCGCGGCGCTGGCCGAGTTTCGTACCCTGTATACCTCCGAGGTGGTGCAGCGCCTGGCCGATGCGCATGTGCCGGTGGAGGTGACGCACGACTATCGGGATAAACCCGCGGCCGTGCCCTTGCCGGCCACCATGACCATCCTGCTGGGGCAGCGGCTGGCCGCCCATGATTCCGGCGGGCAGTCCCTGCTGTACAGCCCGTATCCCTTCCCCTGGCGCAAGGACGGCGGCCTGAAGGACGCCTTTGCGCGGGAGGCCTGGCAGTACCTGTCCGCCAACCCCACGCGGGACTATGTCCGCCTGGAACCCGTCGGTGGCACGCCGATGATCCGTTACGCGGTGGCCGACCGCATGCGGGAGAGCTG
>CBIHQA010000538.1:0-3067 GCA_966211475.1 uncultured Neisseriales bacterium | reverse complement strand
TGTTTCGCCACGCTGTGAGCGATCCCTTCCCATGAGTCTGCGGAATGTCACTACCGCTTTCCCGTCTCGCCTCGCTGGACCTGATCCGTGGCTTTGTCGCTGTCGGCCGGCGCATGAGCATCACCCTGGCGGCGCAGGACCTGTTCCTGACGCAATCGGCGGTGAGCCGGCAGATCCGCGCGCTGGAGGAAGCCGTCGGCGTCAGGCTGCTGGCGCGCGGTCACCGGTCGATTCGTTTTACCCCCGAAGGGGAGCGGCTGTTCCGGGTAGCGGATCGCGCCGTGGGGCAGTTGCAGGATGTGTTGGGGGAGCTGACCGCTGCCCAGGAGCAACGGTCAGTGACCATTACTGCCAGCATCGGCGTGGCGGGATTGTGGTTGCTGCCCATGCTGGGCCGTTTCCAGCAGCGCTGTCCGGACATCGACGTGCGGGTAGCGGCCAATAATCGGCTGCTGGATCTGCGGGCGGAGGGCGTCGACCTGGCGATCCGCTACTGTGCGGCAAACAACGCGCCGGCCGGTGCAGTCCGCTTGTTCGGGGATTCGGTCCTGCCAGTAGCGCATCCTTCGCTGGGCCGAGTGAAGCTCGATGAGCCCGGACAGCTGGCTGACATCGTGCTGCTGGAGTACGACGATCCGCGCCTGCCCTGGCTGCACTGGTCGGAGTGGCTGCAGGCGATGGGCCTGGATGGCCATAGACCGAAGGCGATTCTGCGCTTCAACCAGTACGACCAGGTCATCCACGCCGCCATGGCGGGGCAGGGTATTGCGCTCGGCCGGCTGGAGTTGATCCGCTCGCTGCTCGACGAAGACCGGCTGACCGTCGTGGAATCCAAGGGTCAAGCCTTGTCCGGCGGCTACGCCTACTGGCTGCTGCATGCCGAATCGTCGCCACGGGAGCCGGTGCGAAAAGTGGCGGATTGGCTGCTGGAGGAGGCTGGACAGATGGGCGGTAAGCAAGCAACTCAACAGCCCGCTTGAGTGAGCGCTTCTGCTTGCATTCACATTCCCAATACGCATGTGAATGCGACGTAAAACTCGTTTGAGCAGCTTCCTGCATTGGATTCCAATGACGGCATGACGAGACGGGTCGATTGAAGCCAGGCAGCAACCGACTCGCCCTCGATTCCCCAGCCCGTTCCTGATGCACACAGTGAGGCCGCCATGTCTGCTTTGACGGTTGCTGCAAGCCACGCCCGGACGCGCGACGACGTTCCGTACGGAATGGCGCCGCCGTTCACCTATCTGCCGACCGTGGTGGCCGACCTGAGCTACCTGCACCCCACGTCCGAGCGTCCCTACAACTACATGTATCAACCGCCTGCCGGGGTCGCCTGGCACAACGTCGACTACGACGCACGGGCCGTGCGGATCGCGGATGCACGTTGGTTGGTGGAGCCTCCATCGGTGCACCGCGAGGGACATGTGCTGCGGGATGCCCCTAGTGCGGTGAGGAATTTTGGGGATGAAGCGGCCATCCGCTCCATCTACTACCCGGAAGTGGCGGAGCTGGCTTGCGCGGTCACCGGCGGAAGCCGCGCCTTCGTGTTCGATCACCAACTGCGCAAGCGCGAACCGGACCGTCGCCCGCTGACCTTCGGGCGCCAAGGCGACGGTAGCCGGCCGGCCGCAGTGGGGCGGGTGCACAACGACTATTCGGAGGCATCTGGACTGTCTCGCATGCAGCGCGTGATGGCCGCCGCCGGCGAGCATGCGCTGGTGGAGCGCTTCTGCATCGTCAATGTCTGGCGGTCGATCAAGGGGCCAGTGCTGGATACCCCTCTGGCGATCTGCGATGCGCGCACCGTATCCGCCACCGACCTGGTGCCGGCAGAGGTGCGCTACCCCGACCGGACCGGCGAGATCTACCTGGTGACCTATGCGCCTTCGCACCGCTGGGTGTACTACGCCGCGATGGATCGCCATGAAGCGCTGGTGTTCAAGCAGTACGATTCCCAGGTGAGCGGCGTGGCCCGCTTCACGCCGCATGCGGCCTTCGACCACCCCGACATGCCGCCGGATGCACCGCTGCGGGAGAGCATCGAGGCACGCTGCCTGGTGTTGTTCGAATGACCGCATCCGCCGCACGACAGCCAACGTCTGGAGAACACTACGGCATGACTGACTCGCCCTCCGGTCAACCGGAAATCGAATTCTGGTTCGACTTCGGCAGCAACTACAGCTACCTCAGCGTGATGCGCATCGAAGCGGCAGCCCAAGGCGCTGGCGTTCGCATCGCCTGGAAGCCTTTCCTGCTCGGCCCGATCTTCAAGGCCATGGGCTGGGAAACCTCGCCGCTGCTCCAGCACAAGGCGAAGGCCGACTACATGTGGCAGGACATGATCCGCCAATGCCGTAAGTACGACCTGCCATGGACCAAACCGACCACTTTCCCGCGCGTCGGCGTCCTGCCGCTACGCGTCGCACTGGTCGGCGTGGAACAACCCTGGATCGGTGCCTTCTGCCGCGAGATCATGAGGCTCAACTTCGCTCACGACCGCGACATCAATACGCCTGAAGCCGTGGGTGAGGTGCTGGCCGCCCTCGGCTTGCCGTCGGCGGACATCCTGGACGCGGCGGTCGCAGAACCGAACAAGCTGCGACTGCGCACCCAGACGGAAGAGGCCGCCGGACGCGGCATCTTCGGCGCGCCGACCTTCTTTGTCAGAGGCGAGATGTTCTGGGGCAATGACCGGCTGGATGATGCGCTGGCGTTTGCATTCGGTAATCAGGCATTGGTGCGGCACAACTTGCCGGGATGAAGCCGCCACGGCGGCGGATGATCTACCGCCGCCAGATCTGCCGATAGATCATCCGGTAGCCGTTGTCCGGATCGTAGCGAAGCCGGTTGGCGCCGTCGCCGGACAGATTGTCGCGGGTGACCAGGTGCACTGGCGCCACGAAGCCGCTGACGGGTTGGCCGGCGAACAGGCGGTTCAGCTCATCCACGGCTTGCCAGCCTTGCAGGTTGAGGGGTTCGGCGACCGTGCCGGTCTGGAACTGGCCGAGCCGAATGCGGGAGAAGGCGGATGGGCTGCCGTCGCCGGCCGACAACATGCTGATGCTGC
>CBIHQA010000537.1:0-3069 GCA_966211475.1 uncultured Neisseriales bacterium | reverse complement strand
TGGAAGCGCTTCATGGTTGCTCTCCGGTTGACATCACGAACAGGTGCCGGCGCAGGCATTGCCGTCCACGGACGGCGCACACGCGGTACCACGACAACAGTTCTCGGTCATGAACCCCAGCAGCGCGTTCATCTGCGCGTAGTTGGCCGAGTAGTAGATGAATCGCCCTTCCTGGCGGGTGCGGACCAGGTCGGCGTGCGCCAGCTCCTTCAGGTGGAAGGAGAGCGTGGCATTGGCCACCCCCAGTTGCTCCCCGATGCGACCGACCGCGACCCCTTCCGGCCCAGCCTGCACCAGCAGACGGTAGATGGAGAGGCGGGTTTCCTGCGCCAGGGCGGACAGGAGTGTGACGGCGTCTTTCGTTTCCATGTTTCCATAATCATGGAAACGTTGATGGACTGTCAAGAGATATTTCGATAAATGTGGAAATGACTACCGCAGCCGTTCAGGTGGGTGGACCGCATCGGACACACCGGTCGCGGCATGTCGCCGCGATCGCGGGACGGCAAGCGGCAACGCGCCCTGCCGCGAACCCCGCCAGCTGCGCCGGATGTATCCGATCCCGCTTACTCGGACGTGGTGTCTTGCAAGATCAGCTGCCAGTAGCCCACATCGATCCAGCGCCCGAACTTGAAGCCGACTTGCTTGAACTGGGCGACCTTCTCGAAACCGAAGTGCTCATGCAATGCCACGCTGCCGGCGTTGGGCAGGGCGACGCCGCCGACCACCACGTGGATGTTGGCCGCGCGCAACTGGCCGATCAATGCGTCGTAGAGCCGGCTGCCGATGCCTTGCCCGGTATGCTCGCCATCCACGTAGACCGTGCTTTCCACCGAGTAGCGGTAGGCGCAGCGGCCTTTCCATTTGCTGGCGTAGGCGTACCCGGCGACACGCCCGTCTTGCTCCCAGACCAGCCATGGCAAGCCTGCGGTCAGGGTCTCTCGAATCCGCTCGGCCATGTCGGCGGCGGGCACCGCGTCGGTTTCGAAGGTGATGGCGGTCGTCAGGACATAGGGGTTGTAGATGGCCGAGATCGCCTCGGCATCCTGAGGGGTGGCGGAACGGATCAACGCGGTCTCCTTCCATGCGTTTGCTTGGTTATCCTTTGAGGGCGGCGCTCAGGCCGGCTGGTTGGCCGGGATCAGCCGCTCGACGATCACCACGTCCAGCCAGCGGCCATCCAATTGGGCGTGCTTTTCGTAGATGCCGACCTCGCGGAAACCGCAGGCCTGGTACAAGGCCCGGCTGGCGGTGTTGAAGGTGAAGACGCGCGACAGCAGCTTCCAGAATCCGCGCTGTTCCGCCTCGTCGACCAGGGCGTTGAGCAGCTGGCGGCCCAGCCCCTGGCCGCGGGCACGCGGGTCCAGGTAGATCGAGAATTCGCCGATGCCGTCGTAGCAATCGCGTGGCCGGTAGGCGCTGAGCGCCGCCCAGCCGGCGATCACGCCCGGCCAGTTCTCGACGATCAGCAACGGATAGCGGCTCGCCTCGGCGACCTTGGCATCCATCTCCTCGACGGTGCGCGGTCGGGTCTCGAAGGTGGACACGCGGTCGGCCATGGCCTGGTTGTAGATCTCGGCAATGGCGGTTGCATCGCGGGGCTCGGCCAGGCGGATGCGGACGGTCGATGTCACGGTCGATCCTTGGTTGGTGGTGACAACATTCTGGTCAAAAAAAGGGCCTAGCCGCTGCAACCCTGCTTGGCGCGCAGGGATTCGGACGCGTTGGCCTCCACCAGGCCGGAGCGGATGGCAGCCGCGCGGGCCAGCTGCTTGAGCAGGGCGACCGCGCCGATCCGGGCATCGGCAGGCAGGGTTTGCAGCATCTCGCGCTCTTCGGCGATCAGGCCGCGGCGGATGTCCGCGTGCAGTGCCTGGCCGCTGTCGGTGACTTCGATGGTGATGGCGCGTCGGTCCTCGGCATCCTCGCGGCGGCGGACGTATTGCTTGCGGACCAGGGTATCGACCACGCGGCTGGCAGTGCTCTTGTCCAGCCAGAGCTGTTCGGCCAGGGTGTTGAGGCGCATCGGGCCGTTCTGGATCAGGGTTTCCAGCGCATAGCACTGGGTGACCGAGACGTCGCGGCAGCAGATGCGGTCGCGATCGCGGAACTGGTAGACCCGGACCAGGTTGTTGAGCGCTTCGTAGAGGGCTTCCGCATCGCGGTCGAGCGCGGTTTCGCTAGGATGGGACATCACGGCCTGGAATATTGATTGTCAGTTGCAACCATATTCGGACGAGGCCTGGGGTGTCAAGCTTGCGGCGGCCGTTCAGCGCGCGGTTTCCCGCATACGGATGGCGGCCAGCACGCCGGACAGGAAGGTCAGGGCGGCGACCAGCCACATCGCAGCGCCCACGCCGAAGCGGTCCGCCACCACGCCGGACAGCAGCGCGCCGACGGCATAGCCGAGATCGCGCCACAGCCGGTACACGCCCACGGCGGAGGCTCGCCAGCCCGGATGCACCACGTCGCCGATGGCGGCGAGCAAGGTCGGGTACACCATCGCCGTGCCGACGCCAAGCAATACCGCGCCAGCCGCGAATCCGACGAACTGCGAGGCCAGCGCCACCACGCCGATGCCGGCCGCCTGCAGCCACATGCCGCCGACGATCAGGCGCTTTCGTCCGATCCGGTCCGACCATGCGCCGGTCCCCAGTTGGCACAAGCCCCATACCGCGGGGTAGATGGCCGCCAGCCAGCCGATGCGGTCCAGTTCCAGCCCGGCGGCGGCGAACACCAGCGGAAACAGGCCCCAGGCCATGCCGTCGTTCAGGTTGTTGACCATGCCGGCCTGGCTGATGGCGGACAGGTTGCGGTCGGTCAGGGAGGTTCGCCAGAACACCTCGCGGGGCGATGGGCGTTCACCGCTGGTAGAGGCATGGTGCAGGGCGGCTTCCTGCCGGGCATGGGCGAGGGTGTCGCGCACCACGAAGACGGACAGCAGCAGACCGGCCGCGACGAAGCCCACCCCCAGGTAGAACGGCTGCGGCCGCAGCCCGTAACGGGCGGCCAGCCAGCCGGTGGCGAGCGCGGCGGCAGCCACCGCGAGGTAGCCGGCGAATTCGTTGA
>CBIHQA010000536.1:0-3079 GCA_966211475.1 uncultured Neisseriales bacterium | reverse complement strand
CTATCGCGCTGGCCCGGCAAGCGGCTGACGGAACGGCTGAAGCTGGGCGAAGAGGATGCGGTGCTGATGTTGTCCTGGACACCTGAACGGGTCAGCTACGCCGTGTATCCGATGCGCGGGGATGCGCCGGACAGTGATCTGCGGCTGGTTACCCTGCGCTACGCCTTCTATGTGAACCGAGGCAGTGCTCTGCAATGGGATGGCAGTATGCTGACGGGCCAGAAGCGGCCGGTCGGCGCCAACCTGGGCTGGTCGGTGGTGTCGACCCTGCGCGAACACCATATCGAGGTGGAGGAAGGCAACGACACCGAGCAGAACTTCCGCAAACTGCGCGCCGGGCGGATCGATGCCTTCGCGGTGCAGGACCACATCGGCGACCGCTACCTGGCGGCCAATCCGAACGCGGGGCTGGTACGGCTTGAACCACCGCTGGTGAACAAGGACTACTTCCTGGTGTTCAGCCGAAGTTGGTTCAGCCGCAACCCGACGCTCAGCGCCTGTGTCTGGCGGACGGTGGCCAAGCTGCGGGAAACCCGCCTGCCCGCCTTGCTGAGCGGAAAAAGCCAGTAAGGCCGGGAGTCAAAGGCCGCTGGCAAGCCGCGTGAACAGCGGCCGGATGCCGGTCAGCTTTTCGATATCCGGCACGGCCGCCCGCGCGGTGGCTTCGCTGTCGAAGCCGGTCACCAGCACGCGGTGCAGACCGGACACCAAGATCACCTTCACCTCGCGGCCCAATGAGGCCAACGATACCGCGACCCGATTACGCAGCACCTGCGCATTGCCTTCCTGGCCGAAGGAGCCGAGCTGCAGGGCGAAGCGCGGCGTGGCCAGGGCGGCGGCATCGGCAGCGGCGGGTGCCGGTAGGGTCGCCACGGCGGGGGTCGCGGTTGCCGGGGAGGGATCGACCGATGCGACTTTCACCGCAGCGGGTGCGGCGGATTCGGTGGCCGGGCCAGCGCGTGTCATGCCGGGGTCGGAACCGGTTGCCAGTTGCGCCACCTGCTCGGCGCCCGGTGCTGGGAACACTCGCTCCACCCGGACCCGGGTGCTGCCCTTGCTGACATAGCCCAATTTGTAGGCGGCGGCGTAGGACAGGTCGATCAGCCGTTCGCGATGGAAGGGGCCGCGGTCGTTGATGCGCACCACCACCGATTTGCCGTTATCCAGATTGGTGACGCGGGCATAGCTGGGGATGGGCAGCGTGCGATGCGCGCCAGTCATCGCGAACATGTCGTAGCCTTCGCCGCTGGAGGTGCGCTGGCCGTGGAACTTGCGCCCATACCAGGAGGCGCGGCCTTCCGCCACATAGGACTTGCCGCTGGTGTCCGGCACCCAGGTTTCGCCCAGCACCGTGTAGGGTCGGTTGGCGAAGCGGTGCAACGGCTCGTCGGTGGGCACCGCGTCCGGCGTTTGATCCAGATTGGGCGGGATCTGGTCGGCCGGGCCGTCATCCATGTAGTAACCGCCCTGCTTGTTGGGCGGCGGCAACTTGGGGTCGCGGCTGGCCTGCCCGCCCGGCTCGTAGCGCGGGTTACGGGGCGTGGTCTGCTTGCCCGGTGTCGGCGTCGGAGCCGACGGTGCGGGTGCGGGCGTGTTCACCGTGCCGCAGGCGGTCAGCCACAGTACCAGCCACAGCGGGAGGGTTTTCAGCAAGCTGCGCATCAGCCGCCTCCGAAATGGATGAGCGCCTTATGTTGCCGGATGCTCATCAGCAAGCCGAAGCCGATCATCAGCGTGACCAGCGAGGTGCCACCGTAGCTCACCAAAGGCAAGGGCACGCCGACCACCGGCAGGATGCCGGACACCATTCCCATGTTCACGAAGGCATAGGTGAAGAAGGTCATGGTGATGGCGCCAGCCAGCAGCCGGCCAAACAAAGTGGTCGCATTGAGCGTGATGGACAGGCCGCGCAGCAGCGCCAGTAAGTACAGTACGATCAACAGCACGTTACCAGCCAGGCCGAACTCCTCCGAATACACGGCAAAGATGAAGTCGGTGGTGCGCTCGGGAATGTAGTCGAGGTGCGTCTGGGTGCCCTTCAGCCAGCCCTTGCCCAGTGTGCCGCCGGAGCCGATGGCGATGGTGCCCTGGATGGTGTGGTAGCCCTTGCCGAGCGGGTCGGTGGACGGGTCGATCAGGGTCTGCACCCGCTGGCACTGGTAGTCATGGAAAACCTGGCTGCAGCGGTCCAGGTCCGACACGAACCAGATGCCGATCACGCCTGCCATGATCATCGGCAGTACCAGCTTCCAGGACAGGCCGGCCAGGAACAGCACGAAGAAACCCGCGCCGGCGATCAGGATGGCGGTGCCCAGGTCGGGCTGCTTGAGCACCAGCCCCACCGGAATCAGCAGCAAAACGGTGGCGACCACGAAATCCCGCACCCGCAGCATGGCTTCATGCTTGTGCAGATACCAGGCGAGCATCATCGGTAGCGCGATCTTCATCATCTCCGAAGGCTGGATGCGGGTGACGCCCACGTTGAGCCAACGGCGGGCGCCCTTGCTGACGTCGCCGAACAGTGCGACGGCGACCAACAGCGCCAGCCCCACTACGTACAGCGGCACGGCGACGCTCATCAGCCGCTGAGGCGGCTGGCTGGCCACCACCCACATGATCGCAAAGGCGATGGCGAAGTTCCCGAGCTGGGCTTCCACCTTGACCAAGCTCTTGTCCGCGGCGGAGAACAGCGTGAACTGCGCGACGATGAAGAGCGCCAGCACGATCAGCAGCAGCCAGCCGTCCAGCGGGGCCGTCAGGCGCTTGAGCAGCGCTTTAATCATGGCTCGAATCCTCGGAGGCCGCGGCCTCCGGCTTGGTGGGCTTGGCACCCGGCTTGGCCGGTGTTTCCGGCGGCGCATCGGGGCGCTTGCCCAGCAGATAGAAGTCCGCCAGCTTGCGGGCGATTGGCGCGGCGGCGGCGGCACCGAAACCGCCGTTCTCCACCAGCACCGCAATGGCGATCTTCGGTTGCTCCACCGGCGCGAAGGCAATGAACCAGGAGTGGTCGCGGTGCAGCTCGGCAGTGCGCGAGGCGCTGTATTTCTCGCCCTGCTTGATGCCGACCACCTGCGCCGTC
>CBIHQA010000535.1:0-3082 GCA_966211475.1 uncultured Neisseriales bacterium | reverse complement strand
GCTGCAGTGGCTTCGGCCACCTGCGTCGGGTCGAGGCCTTGGGCGATCAGGTCCTGGATCTTCGCCACGTCGTCGGCGTTGGCTTCGGTGGTGGCGACGTTGAGAACATCACCATCGAGGGTCAGCGAGTCGCTGCGGCCTAGGTCGAGGTGTGCACCGTTCGGGAAGTCGACCGTCACCGCGCCATCCGCGCTGGTGTGGATCACGTCGCCGGCAAATACCATGTCGCCGAGGTGCAGTTCGCGCTCGACGCCGGTTGCGTCGATGGCCGTTACTTTGCCGACCAGATTCTTGACGGTGCCAACCCCATGAACGGTTTGACCGGTGCCCAGTGCCTTCGTGGTAGCCATTCGATACCCTCCCGATGAACAAAATAACGGCCGTCGTTACAGATAGACGGCCGCGAGTTTGGGAGGGAGTATAGGGACGCGCAAATAGGCGCGAATCGGACTGAGGTACGAGACCGTAAATGACCGGCCGGTTTTGTTATCGGCCAATCCGATCTATGTTGGCGCTGAAAAACACCGCCAAAATGGCGAACAAGCCGCTGATTAAAAAGAAAAAAGCGGGACGGAAACCGTCCCGCTTGATGGGGTACGCTTGCCTCAGTGATGCGTCTGGATTTCTCCGTTGGCCAGCAATGTGTTCATGAGGTTGGTCGGGTCCACACCTTGCAGTGTGGCAACCGTCACGGCGCTACCTGAGCCACCGCCATCGGCGTCGAACTTCACCAGCGTTCCGCCACTGCCGTCCGAGACGAACTGCAGGTAAGCCCCCGGCGAGCTGTTGAAGGCGGTTTCGCTGATGCCAGCACCGGTCAGCAGGCTGGTGATGTCGAGTACGTCGCCGCCCGCCCCCTTCACGAAGTCTACGATGGTGTCCATGCCGTTGGTTGCCGCGGAGGAGAATTGGAAGGTGTCGACTCCGCCACCGCCAGTGAGGATGTCGTTGCCGCCACCGCCCACCAGAATGTCGTTGCCGAGGCCACCGTCCAGCGTATCCACGCCCGAGCCGCCCGCCACGACGTGGTTCCCCGAGCCATCCGTGTATGACGTACCGTTCTGCAGTGTGACCACCACGGTACCATTGACCGCGTCACCATCCGAATCGGTCACCGTGAAGTTGAACGGCAGATCCTTGGGTTGCGAGTTGTCGAGCGAGTACGAGGAGTAGCCCGCGATTCTCACATCGCCCGTGGTCGACACGGTGAACGAATCCAGCAGTTGCGACGACGTTCCGTGCAGCGTCAGGAACCAGTTGCCGGAGGCATCCTGCGACATGTAACCGTCGGCTAGGGCATTGGTGCTGGTAACCGTCGACCCATCGGTGAAGTGCATTGTGAACTGCATCTGTTCACTGCTCGAGCTGAAGTCCGCCACCTGCAGTTTCACCGCATAGATGTGGTCAGCCGTACCGGACGCTCCTTCGTTGTCGACGTTGAAGTTCAGCACCTCGCCGGAGCTTAGGTGGTTGTTGCCCACCCCCATGCCCTGCTGGCTGGGGTTGACGTTGCCCGGGCTGGAAATCTGCACCTGCCAGCCGCCATGCCCGGACAAGTTGCTCACCGAACTGAAGGTGCCGTCCTGGTACATGTAGTAGGACGGTTGCGGTCCACCCGCGCCGACCGAGCTCTGCAGATCGGAGTTCAGCACCGACAAGTCCAGCGCCCGGTACTCGTGGAAGGTGTAAGTGCCGTCTGTGTTCGCGCTAACCGTGAACACCAGGTTGGCGTCAGACACGCTGCCTGCGTACGCGGTGATGGTGCCGCCACTATCGACATAGACCAGTGGGACGCCAACCGAAGTGAGCGACGGGAAGTTCGCCCCCAGGCTGATATCCGTCGTGGCCGGCTGATCGGCGCCGACATTGGCCAGGTGGCCGGTAAAATCGACCCCCACCGTATTGAGCGCATGCGCATCGGTGACCGCGAGTTGCGGCACGTCATCCACCACGCTGGCGTTCAGGGCGATATTGATGGAGTCTCCATCGCCATCGGTCGCCACCACCGTGAAGGCGGGCAAGGCCACTACGTTTTCGCCGGCGCCTGTCACCGTCAGGTTGCTGAGCAGCGTGAAGGTGTAATCACCGGTCGCGGCGTTCACATCCAGCGTCCAGGCACTTGCCGGGCCGGTGATCAGGATGTGACCACCGCTGGCGAAGTAGTCGGTGCCGTTGAACGTCACCTTGTCCACACCGCCAAACCCGTCGACGCCCCAGGTGGCGTTGTCGGTGACGGTGCCGGTCACGACCAGCGGTTCCTTGCTGGTGTCGGTGCCCTTCGGCAGGTCGTCCTCATCCACCGAGAAGCTGTCACTGGTCGCACCGCTTGGCGTGGAATCGTTCACCACCAGGCTGAACGTGGCTGTATCGGACTTGGTGTTGTCGCTGCCGTCGTATTCGCCGGTCCCGACCACCGCGCTCTCGGCTGTGGTGGTCGAAATGCTGCCGGTGATCGTACCGTCCATCCCGCCAGCAACCACAACCTGAACCGAGGAGACTGCCGACTGCAGATCCGCCAGGCTGCTGAACCCGGACAGCGTGTAGTGCCCGCCACCGTCATCCGTCAGCACGGCGGCGCCGCCGTAGCTACTGCCCAGTTGCAGCGTGCCCGCACTGACCATTAGGGTGATGCTGGTGATCTGCTCGGAACCATCCGTATCCGCCCCACCCGCCATCGAGCCCGTGAAGCCGGCACTCGCCATGCTCAAACTCAGGCCGAGATCGTAGGCATGAGCACCGACTTGCTCGCTGACAGGCGACAAGGCGGAGGCCGATACGTCCGCATACTGATCCAGCACCGCATCCACCACCACGTTTACCGACGACGTTCCGGAACTCGCCATGGTCGACGGGCTGGTGATGTCGGCCGCCGTTGCCTGCACGGTGATGCCCGACCAGTCCGCATCGCTGTCTGCCGGCGGCGTCACCGTCACGGTCAGTGCGACGTGCTGCATCACGCCATTCACCGTGTAGTCACCGGTCAGGGCGTTGAACGTCCCGCCGTCCAGTCCGGTCACGCTGAAGCCCCAACCCGCTGGCGGCAGGTTGCCGAAATGCACCACCGTGATCTGGTCGGTCGCAT
>CBIHQA010000534.1:0-3085 GCA_966211475.1 uncultured Neisseriales bacterium | reverse complement strand
CCCGCCGCGCCGCGTGTAGCGGGCGTATACCGCCAGCCGCGATGGCTTGCAGCGGCGCATCACGTCCATGAAGATGCGCTCGACGCACTGCTCATGGAATTCGTTGTGCTGGCGGAAGCTGATCAGGTACTTCAGTAGGCCTTCCTCGTTGATCTTGCGGCCCACGTAGTGGATCTGCACGCTGCCCCAGTCCGGCTGGCCGGTGACCAGGCAGTTGGATTTCAGCAGGTCCGACACCAGCGTTTCCTCAACCGGGGTTTCCTCCCCTTCCACCGCCAGCAAGTCCGGATTCGGCGTGTAGCAGTCGGTCTCGATGTCCAGCATGTCGATGCAGCGCCCGAACAAGGGCTGCACGCGCTGCTCGGCGAAGCGCTCCGGCAGCATCACCGACACGCCAACACTGCCGCCGGCCGCCTCGGACAGGTCGCGGGCCAGCACCTCGCGCACCGCCTCCACGCTGTCGAAGCGGGTCTGATTGAAGGAATTCAGGTAGAGCTTGAACGACTTCGATTCGATCAGCCGCGGCGTGTCAGCCGGGATGGTGAAGGTCGCCAGCGCCACCACCGGCTTGCCGCGCGCATTCAGCCACGACAGTTCGAAGGCATTCCACAGGTCCACGCCCATGAAGGGCAGCGCGCCTTCGATACCGATCTCCTGCCGCTTCGGCTCACGGGCGATGGGGAACAGCAACGACGGATCGTACTGGTCCTGGTAGGAAACGGTCTTGCCCAGCGGGGAAAGCTCGGGGGAAAGGCGGGATGCAGCGTCGGCCAAGTTCGGCTCCGTACAAACAAAAACAGGTTGCACCGGGGAGTGCCCGTACATTGTATCCCATCCAGCGGGCGGCGCCTTCGGCAACACCGCAAGCACTTGAAATTGCACACATAATCCCCAATTATCGGAGCAGGCCAGACCGCATGTCGCGGGCTGCCTGCGGACGAAGCCGGCGCGTGGTACGACGGCGCCGAAATGTCCGGTATAATCACTCGTTTGTTTTCAGCTCTGACCTTTAGGCCCTGACGTTGGGGGAGTACCAAAAATGCCGATCTATGCCTACCGTTGCAGCAACTGCGGCCATGCCAAGGACGTGTTGCAAAAGCTGTCCGATGCGCCGCTGACCGATTGCCCGCAGTGCGGCCAATCCACTTTCAGCAAGCAATTGACCGCGCCGGGTTTCCAGCTCAAGGGCTCCGGCTGGTACGCCACCGACTTCAAGGGCGGTAGCGGCGGCACCAGCAAGACCAGCAGTAGCAGCACATCCGACAGCGCGGCGGAAAGCAAGGCCGAAGCCAAGTCCGATGCACCGGCAGCGGGTGGCTGTGCCGCAGGCGGCTGCGCGTGTCATTGACCGAGCTGCGCCGTTATCTGATCACCGGGCTCCTGATCTGGGTGCCGGTGGTGATCACGCTTTGGGTGCTCAGCCTGGTGGTGGGTACGCTCGACCAGGTGCTGGTACTGCTGCCGAAGCATTGGCAGCCGGATGCGCTGTTCGGCTTCCATGTACCGGGCTTTGGTGTGGTGGTGACGCTCACCGTACTGTTCCTCACCGGTGTGCTGGTCTCCAACTACCTGGGGCGCCAGTTGCTGCGCGTCTGGGAGCAGGCGCTGGCGCGCATCCCGGTGGTCAAGACCATCTACACCAGCGTCAAGCAGGTGTCGGACACGCTGTTCTCCAGCTCCGGCCAGGCATTCCGCAAGGCGTTGCTGGTGCAGTACCCGCACCAAGGCAGCTGGACCATCGCCTTCCAGACCGGCTCGCCGGGCCGCGGCGTCAAGGAACACCTGGACGGCGACTTCGTCAGTGTTTATGTACCCACGACGCCCAACCCGACTTCCGGCTTCTTCCTGATGATGCCGAAGCGGGACGTGGTCGAGCTCGACATGAGCGTCGACGAGGCGCTGAAATACATTATCTCCATGGGTGTGGTGGCGCCGTCCGGCGCACCACGTTGAACCCGAACCGATCAACCTTGGGCGGATTCCTCCGAACCCCCTCCTGCTGATTTCATTGCACATGCGTACCGAATACTGTGGCCTCGTCGATACCCGGTTCCTGGGCCAGACCGTTACCCTGTACGGCTGGGCTCATCGCCGCCGCGACCATGGCGGCGTGATCTTCATCGACCTGCGCGACCGCGAAGGCCTGGTGCAGGTCGTCTGCGACCCGGACAATGCGGCCGCCTTCGCTACCGCCGACTCCGTGCGTAACGAATTCGTGCTGAAGATCGTCGGCCGCGTGCGTAACCGCCCGGAAGGCACCACCAACGCCAACCTGGTGTCCGGCCAGATCGAAGTGCTGGCTGACCAGATCGAGGTGCTGAACCCGTCGGTCACTCCGCCGTTCATGATGGACGATGAGCATCTGTCCGAGACCACGCGCCTGACCTACCGCGTGCTGGACCTGCGCCGTCCGCAGATGCAGAAGAACCTGCGCCTGCGCTATCGCACCACCATCCTGATCCGCAACTACCTGGACCAGCAAGGCTTCATCGACGTCGAAACCCCGATGCTGACCCGCTCCACCCCGGAAGGTGCGCGTGACTACCTGGTGCCGAGCCGCGTGCACGACGGCCAGTTCTTCGCATTGCCGCAAAGCCCGCAGATCTTCAAGCAGCTGCTGATGGTGGCCGGCTTCGACCGCTACTACCAGATTGTGAAGTGCTTCCGCGACGAAGACCTGCGCGCCGACCGCCAGCCCGAATTCACCCAGATCGACCTGGAAACCTCGTTCCTGAACGAAGACCAGATCATGGACATTACCGAAGGCATGGCGCGCCACGTGTTCCAGGAAGCCATCGGCGTGGACCTGGGCCAGTTCCCGCGCATGACCTACGACGACGCAATGTACTACTACGGCTCCGACAAGCCGGACCTGCGCGTGTCCCTCAAGTTCACCGACGTGACCGAGGCGGTCAAGGACGTGGCCTTCAAGGTGTTCAGCGGCGCCGCCAACATGCCGAACGGCCGCGTGGTGGCCCTGCGCATCCCGGGTGGCAACGACAAGCTGAGCCGCAAGGAAATCGACGACTACACCCAATTCGTCGGCATCTACGGTGCCAAGGGCCTGGCCTACATCAAGGTCAAC
>CBIHQA010000533.1:0-3090 GCA_966211475.1 uncultured Neisseriales bacterium | reverse complement strand
CTGGGTGCCGAATCGCTGGCCCCGCCGCTGATCGCAGCCCACACCGTGGTTGCCAAGGCCGCGGATGGCCGCCTGACCGGTTTCGATGTCGCGACCGGTGCGCGTCGCTGGCAGGTCAATCGCTCGCTGCCGTCGCTGACGCTGCGCAATGTCGGCGCGGCGGCGACCGACGGCGACGTGGGCTACTTCGGCATGGCCGGCGGCAAGCTGATCGCCGTCGACCTCGCCCGTGGTGGCGTTCTTTGGGAAGCCACCGTCGCCCAGCCCCGTGGCGCCACCGAGCTGGAACGCGTCACCGACGTGGTCAGCGCCCCGGTCTACACCGGCCGCAGCGTCTGCGCTGTGGCCTACCGTGGCCGCGTCGCCTGCTTCGATCCGAAGAATGGCAACGGCCTGTGGGCGCGCGACGTCGGCAGCGACAAGGGCATCGCCACCGATGGCCGCTACATCTACGTGACCGACAGCAACGGTTCCGTCTACGCCTTCGACCGTGACTCCGGTGCCAGCGCCTGGCGCCAGGACAAGCTGATGTACCGCGACGTCAGCGGCCCGGCCATGATTGGCCGCTACCTGGCGGTGGTAGATGGTGAAGGCTGGATGCACGTGCTGTCCCGCGAGGACGGCCATTTCGTCGCCCGCCGCCAGATCGGCGGGGACGGTGCCTCGGCGCAACCGATCACCGTGGACCAGACACTGGTGGTGCAGACGAACAGCGGTAGTGTGCTGGGCCTCTCGGTACGCTAAATTGACATAGCACGGGCCTCCGAAAGGTAGCTGCCAACAAACCCTGACGACCTGCTTTTCGCCCTAGTCAGCACCCGAAGTAGGATGTGTCCGCTGCGCTTGACGCATCCTATCTCACTCCCCGGTGTCCGGAGAGCGAACAAACCCTCCCGCCAGAGGGCGGGAGCTGGAGGGTGGGGAAAGTCTCAGGGAGGCTGCGAATGGGTTGCCATCGGTCAAACAAGCAAAGCTTGCTTTGCACCCGTCGGAGGCCGTGCTTCCCACTTATGCTAGCAGCCTAGCGAAACGGTCCCAGACCGTCCACGCGCCGGTGTCCGCGAGACCCGGCGCCAACTTGTTTTTGGAAGCCATGAAACCGACATTGGTATTGGTCGGCCGTCCCAACGTCGGCAAATCGACCCTGTTCAACAAGCTTACCAAGTCCCGCGACGCCCTCGTCGCCGACTTGCCCGGCCTGACCCGCGACCGTCACTACGGCGAGGGCAAGCTCGGCAACAAGGACTACCTGGTGGTCGACACCGGTGGTTTCGAGCCGGTGGCTGCGGACGGCATCATGCACGAAATGGCGCGGCAGACGCTGCAGGCCATCGATGAAGCCGACGTAGTGCTGTTCCTCGTCGATGCCCGCCAGGGCGTTACGCCGCAGGACAAGGTGATCGCCGACCAGTTGCGTCGTGGCAACCGCCAGGTCTGGCTGGCCGTGAACAAGGCCGAAGGCCTGCAACGCAGCATTGCCGGCGCCGAGTTCCACGAGCTCGCACTGGGCGATCCGCTGGTGATCTCCGCCGCGCACGGCGACGGTCTGCGTGACCTGATCGAAACCGTGCTGGAGCCGTTCCCGGACAAGACCGACGAACCGCCTGCGGACCATCCCAAGATCGCCATCGTTGGTCGTCCCAACGTCGGCAAATCCACGCTGGTCAACCGCGTGCTGGGCGAAGAGCGCGTGATCGCTTTCGATGCACCGGGTACGACGCGCGACTCGATCTACATTGATTTCGAGCGCGATAACCACAAGTACACCATCATCGATACCGCTGGTGTGCGCCGTAAAGGCAAGGTCACTGAGGTTATCGAGAAGTTCTCGGTCATCAAGACCATGCAGGCGATCGAAGACGCCAACGTGGTGGTACTGGTGGTCGATGCCCGTCAGGACATCGCCGATCAGGACGCCCACCTCGCTGGTTTCGTGTTGGAAACCGGCCGCGCGCTGGTAGTGGCGGTCAACAAGTGGGACAACCTGCCCGCCGACCAGCGCACCTGGGTGAAGCGTGAAGTGGAGCGCAAGTTCGGCTTCCTGTCCTTCGCCAAGTTCCACTTCATTTCGGCCATCGACGGCAGTGGCGTGCCGGCTCTGTTCAAGTCCATCGACAAGGCCTACGAATCGGCCATGGTCAAGCTGGCGACGCCGCGTCTGACGCGTGCGTTGCAACTGATGGTCGAAAAGCAGCAACCGCCGCGTGCCGGCATCTTCCGCCCCAAGATGCGCTATGCGCACCAGGGCGGTTCGAACCCGCCGATCGTGGTGGTGCACGGCACCTCGCTCGAGCATGTTCCGGCCAGTTATTGGCGCTACCTGGAACATTCCTTCAGCAAGATGTTCCAACTTGAGGGAACGCCGCTCAAGGTGCAATTCAAGATCGGCGATAACCCCTTTGCCGAACGGAAGCCCGCGGCTGCCAAAGCTCCAGCCAAGCGTCCGGCCGGCAAGAAACCTGCTTCCCGCCCGTCACCACGCAAGACCAAGTGAGGGCGGGAACATTTTGTTTTCGGGGAAAATCCATTACAGTGATGGCATGACCCTGTGCTGGTGAGCGCAAGCCACGCGGGGTCGGCGCCGACGCGCGAGATAAACAACCGGCGGCCATATTTGTCAACAAGACCTGGAGAATAACTAAATGAGCGCGAAAGGGCAGATCCTACAAGACCCGTTTTTGAACATCCTGCGCAAGGAACATGTTCCGGTCTCGATTTACCTGGTCAACGGTATCAAGCTGCAAGGCCAAATCGAATCCTTTGACCAGTACGTGGTATTGCTGCGCAATACGGTGACCCAGATGGTGTACAAGCACGCGATTTCCACCGTCGTCCCGGCGCGCCCGGTCAGCATCCCGTTCGAGCAACCGTCGTCGGAAGCCTGATCCAAAAAGCCGGTCCATGTGACCGGTCTCTTTGTGGAAGCCCGGCCATGCCGGGCTTTCTCTTCTCTCGAATGCAACTCAACTGATTCCGGATTCCCGTGTTTGATCGCCCGGACGTCGGCGAGTCGGCCATCTTGGTCGGGCTCGATTTCGGCGACCCAGAATTCCTAGAAAGTTTCGCGGAGCTGCGCGAGCTGGCCAAGAG
>CBIHQA010000532.1:0-3094 GCA_966211475.1 uncultured Neisseriales bacterium | reverse complement strand
TTGGAATTAAACGAGCATTTCATATTATTTTACGCATTATAACCTGCACCGTAGACTGGGCTCCGTTCTTATTACCAAATTCCTCAATAGGGAGCCGTTCGATGCACAAGTTCAAGACCCTCGCGCTGGCGCTGGCCATCGCCCTGCCCGCCACCGCCGCCGACTACCAGCTGCTCAACGTCTCCTACGACCCCACCCGCGAGCTCTACCAGGACATCAACAAGCAGTTCGCCGCCGACTACAAAAAGCAGACTGGCGACACGGTGACCATCAAGCAATCGCACGGCGGCTCCGGCAAGCAAGCCCGCTCGGTGATCGACGGCCTGGAAGCCGACGTCGTCACCCTCGGCATCCCGCAGGACATCAACGAAATCTCCAGCCTCGCCAAGCTGCTGCCCGCCAACTGGGCCAGCCGCCTGCCGCACGACAGCGAACCCTACTACTCCACCGTGGTGTTCCTGGTCCGCAAGGGCAACCCCAAGCAGATCAAGGACTGGTCCGACCTGGTGAAGCCGGGCGTGCAAGTGATCACCTCCAACCCCAAGACCTCCGCCGGCGGACGCTGGGCCTACCTGGCAGGTTGGGGCTATGCCGCCACCCGTGCCGGCGGCTCGCCGGACAAGGCCAAGGCCTTCATTACCGAGCTGTACAAGCACGTGCCGGTGCTGGATTCCGGCGCCCGCGGCTCCACCGTGACCTTCGTCGAACGCGGCGTGGGCGACGTGCTGATCGCCTGGGAAAACGAAGCCCTGCTGGCGCTGAAGGAACTGGAACCGGGCAAGTTCGAGATCGTCACCCCGTCCGAGAGCATCCTCGCCGAACCGCCGGTCTCGGTGGTCGACAAGGTGGCGGACAAGCATGGCACCCGCAAGGTGGCCGAGGCTTACTTGAAGTACCTGTACACCCCGGCCGCGCAGGAAGTGATCGCCCAGAACTACTACCGCCCGCGTGACGAAGCGGTGGCCGCCAAGTACGCCAAGCAGTACCCGAAGGTGAAGCTGTTCACCTTCGAGAAGGTGTTCGGCACCTGGGATCAAGCCAACAAGCAGCACTTCGCCGACGGCGGCAACTTCGACCAGATCTATCAGCCGGCGAAGTAAGCCGGGCCCGCAACCCACCCGCTGAGCCAGCCATGCCGGTGCCCCTGCCCGACGCCATCGCCAAGGTCGAACAGCTCTACTTCGGTGAACACCCGCTGACGATCGAGCAGGACCGGGTGGTGGCGCGCTACCTCAAGTGCCGGTTGAACACGCAACTGCATACCCTGACCGGGCCGGATGGGCCGGTTGGCAGCTATGCCCGGCTGGGCGTGCAGCTACCGACCGGCCTGCCGCTGCCGGCGCGGGCGCTGTTCTCCGCCGCTGGCGCCGGCCTCGGCCGGCTGGATCGGCTATGCCGCACCCTGCATGTGCTGAACTGGCTGGGTACCGGCGAGCTGCAGCATGACCTGCATCTGCCAGTGCATCCGAAGCTGGCAGCGACGGTCCGCGAACCGCACGGGCAGGTCTTCCTGAGGCTGCTGGAGGCGCTGGAAGTCGATCCGCACCGGCTGTGGCTGATCCTGCCGGCGGCCAAGGTCGGCGCACGGCTGCCCGAGGCGGTGCGCAATTACCGCAATCATGGTTTCCGGGTGGGATTGCTGCTGCTACCCGAGGACGCGGCCACGCTGGCCAACCTGCCGGACGCCGATGCCTGGTACCTGGACTCGCAGGCCTGGCCCGTCACCGCAGCCGACCCGCTGGTCCGCCAGGCAGTGCGCCGAACGCAACCGTTGCGGCTGCGTCAGGGAAAGCCCCGCGAACTCCCCGTGCCGCTGGCCGAGGCCCTGAGCGCCTGGCCGGCTTGAGCGGGCTGGTTTACTGGTCTTCGTCCGGCACGTCCGGCCGGTCCAGCGCGTATTCGACCAAGGTTTCCAAGCTGACCATGTCGAGGATCGCTTCGTGAGTCGCCGCCAGCACGATGCGCGGCGCGGCGCCGGCCCGCAGTGCCTCCACCCAGCGGGCGGCGCACAGGCACCAGCGATCACCCGGCGACAGGCCGGCAAACCCCAGTTCGGGGCGCGGCGTGGAAAGATCATTGCCATGCGCGGACGAAAACGCCAGGAAGGATTCCGTGACCTCGGCACACACCACATGCTGGCCCAGGTCCTCGTCACTGGTATCGCAGCAGCCGGTACGGAAGAATCCGGTGCGCGGCCGCATGCTGCATACCGCCAGCGGCTCGCCCAGCACATTGCGTGCGTCGATCATGACCACCTCCTTGTTCGGCCCGGCCCGCCTGCCGGGCGGTACCGGTCCCCTGCGGACTCCACACACCAGCCGGAGTTCCTTGCCCCTTGCTCAGGGCCGCAAGGACATGCCCAGATGCGGGATGCCGTCTTCCAGGTAGGGCTCGCCTTCCACCCGAAGGCCGAGGCTCTCGTAAAACGTCTGCAGATACGCCTGCGCCGAAATATGCACCGGCTGCCCGGGCCAGTACCGCGCGATCTCGTCCAGCGTGCGCCGGCCGAGTTCGTGGGCAAGGCCCCGGCCGCGTGCCGACGGCTTGACCACTACGCGGCCAAAGCTCACTTGCGGATAGGTCAGCCCCGGCGGCAGCACGCGGCAATAGGCGACCGGCAGGTTCCCCTCCCAGGCAGACAGATGCAGCACGCCGGGATGGCGGTCATGGCCGTCGATGTCCTGATAGACGCAATTCTGCTCGATCACGAACACCTCGGCGCGCAGCCGCAGCAGTTCGTACACGGCGTCGGCGCTCAGTTCGGCAAAGCGCTCGACGCGCCAGGAAACGGTGGGGGGAGTATCGATGTCAGTCATGAACGACAGCATACCGCCGGGCAAGCAACGGCGGAACCCGTTGCCGCGCGGAGTGGGCATCGGTTTGGCACACTGCGCTAAACTCCCCCCTCCCACACCACCCACCGGCGGGAGAGTGGGCGGAGGACGCCGGTCGAGATGCCGGAGAAACGGAATTCAAGCCGGATCGCGGGCACACCGCCCGCAGGTGTCCGGAACCGTCGCAAGGAATCGTGCATGATCGAGAGCAAGCTGCCCAACGTGGGCACCACCATTTTCGCCGTGATGAGCCAGCTGGC
>CBIHQA010000531.1:0-3104 GCA_966211475.1 uncultured Neisseriales bacterium | reverse complement strand
GATCTCCCCCGGTGTCAAATCTCTCACCGGCGCAACGTGGACCTTGGCTCGTGAATCTGGGGTAAGGTTGCTCTTAACCTGACGACCGTTATAGTCAAACACTCTCACGGTTGTTCTCCACCTTAAGCGCGGCTATATGTGACTCCTGGACAGTAGTCATACGCTTAGTCTTACCTTCATCACAGGTTGTACCTTCAAACATCGTCCCGTCCTCAAAGATCACTCGATATGCGTAGCCTGCGACGGGACGCCCCGTAATCGGGTTTACGAATTGAAGTTGTTCGTCGTACTGTGGCTGCAAGGAAGCGTTTTGAAACATTGACGTATCCGCTCCTTGTGCTTCTTTCAACCCAGCCCTCTGCCCCGTTCCCCGCCAGATCCCATGCACTTGACCGCCGGGGACCAATTCGGCACCACATGCCGTTCGATCCCCTTCCCGTGCCGCTCGCTGTCCGTTACTACCAATCAAATTCGGAGCGCCCGTTACAATGGGAAAAACGCCTTTGCATTTGGGGCAAGCAACCATATCCCCCACTCTGGCGACCGGCTTGCCATCTGAGGAGAAGATCGGGTCCCCGTCCAAGACAGTACCGCCATGCGACGTCGTGTCTCCCTTTACGATCCACCTGCTCATAGCGAAATTCTCAACCAAAGCGGACTCGAGATTTTGTCATTTGACAAACGCATATTCAATACAGAAGACGCTGAATTTCTTGCTCAAGCCTGGCGGGGCCGTCGTATCTACGGTCGATGAATCGCATGCGTAAATAAACACGCATCCGAACAACAAGGTGGTTAACAGCAGCGGGTTACTTAGCAAGACTCGGAAACGGACAGCGTAAAGCGCGCCTTGGTCAGCTCGCGGGCGCCACTACGCCGGTAGAAACGGATCGCGTCCTGGTTCCAGTCGGGGGTTTGCCATTGCAGGTTCGTGCAGCCGAGTTGGCGGGCGCAGACCAGCACCGATTGCATCAGCCGTGCGCCCAATCCGTGGTTGCGGGCCAATTCGTCGACGTACAGGCAGTCCATGTGCAGGAAAGGCCGGCCGTCGAGGGTGGAGAAATCCAGGGTGGCGGTGGCATAGCCCAGCAGCTCGTCGTCGCGGACGACCAGCCAGGCGTGGAGGCGGGGCGGTTGGGCAGCCAGGGCGTCGGTCAGACGTTCTGCGTGCCCGGCCGGGTCGTAGGGAATCTGCTCGAAAGCGGCATGGTCGGCACAGAGGCGGGCCAGACGGGCAGCGTCGGCTGGGCCAGCCGCCCGGATCAGGATCGGCGACACCGGAGTGTCGCCGACGTTCGCATCGTTGGCACCCATCACTCAGCAGCTGCAGGCGATGACCGGGGTATCCGGCGACAGCGCGCCCGGTTCGCTACCGGTGGCGAGCGGGAAGCCGTCGCGGATCCAGAAATCCAGCCCGCCCAGCATCTCCTTCACCCGCAGGCCGTGCTTGGCGAGCTTGTAGGCGCCCTTGGTGGAGCCGTTGCAACCGATACCGTCGCAGTAGGTGACGTAGGTCTTGGAGCGGTCGAGGTGGCGGGTGCCTTCCTCGCTCATCAGGCGATGCGGAAAGCTGATCGCACCGGGCACGTGGCCGGCGGCGTAGTGTTCCGGCGAGCGGGTGTCGATCACCACGATGTCGGTGATGCCGTTCTTCAGGTCTTCGCAGACGTCCCAGGCATCGGCGTGATAGCGCAGCTTGGCCAACATGTAGTCGTGGGACTCGTGCGCTTCCGGGGCCGGGAATTCGAGGACGGAAGAGTGTTGGGTGGTCATGGCGTTGCTCCTTGTGTCGTTGTCGTAGAACTCGTCATCGATGAGTGGAGTCTACGGGCATATTGGGCTTACCATTGATGCCAATTTTCACATCTAAATAAGACCAATGCGCACCGCTTCCCGAATCGCGCCGGTATGGGTAACGCTGTTTGAACAGCAGGCCGGCGCCGGTCGGCCACTGCGGGACCAGGCCTGCGCCGCATTGCGCCAGGCGATCGCCAGCGGCCAGCTGGTGAAGGGCGACCGGCTGCCCGCCACGCGAACCCTCGCCGGCGACCTGGGGATCTCCCGCGTCACGGCCGAAGCGGCCTATGCCCAGCTGGAGGCGGAGGGCTACGTGACGCGCCGCGTGGGCGACGGCACCTATGTGGCGATCGAGGCGCTGGCCTTCGGCGACCGGTCAGGCAAGACGCTGGTCGCGGCCCACGCGGAACAGCCGCCACTCTCCACGCGTGGCGAAGCCATCCTGCGCAGCGGCGGCTGTGTCGATCCGCTGAAGCCCTTGCCGTTTGCTGCGGGGTCGCCCGATCTGCGGGCCTTTCCCATCGACCTGTGGCAGAAGCTCACCAGCAAACGGCTGCGGCGGGATGGCGAGGCGCTGTTCCGCTATGGCGACCCGCAAGGCTACGGCCCCTTGCGCGAGGCGATCGCCGCCTACCTGAACCAGTCGCGCGGCGTGCATTGCGATGCGGGCCAAGTGCTGATCCTCACCAGTTCGCAACAGGCCTTGCAGTTGATCGCCACCTTGCTGCTGGACGTCGGCGACACCGTCTGGGTCGAAGAACCCGGTTATCGCGGCGCCAAAACGGCCTTTGCCGCGATGGGCGGTGCGCTGGCGCCGGTCCCCGTCGATACGGACGGGCTCGACCCGGACAAGGCACCCGCCGGACCGGCGCCACGGTTGATCTACCTGACCCCTTCGCACCAGTATCCGACCGGCGCGGCGCTGAGCCTGCCGCGCCGGCTGGCGCTGCTGGACTTCGCCCGCGAACGGCAGGCCTGGATCATCGAGGACGATTACGACAGCGAATTCCAGTACGACGGCCGCCCGATCCCGGCCATGCAGGGCCTCGACCGGCATCAGCGCGTGCTCTACCTGGGCACCTTCTCCAAGGTGTTGTTCCCGTCGCTTCGACTAGCCTATCTGGTGTTGCCGCCGGGACTGGTGGAGCGCTTTGCGCTGGCGCGGACCATCTACGACGGGCATTCGGCGCAGTTACCGCAGGCGGTGACGGCGGATTTCATCAGCCAGGGGCACTTTGCCGCCCACATCCGGCACATGCGGCAACTCTACCGCAGCCGGCGCGACCTGCTGCTGGAGCAAGTCAACG
>CBIHQA010000530.1:0-3123 GCA_966211475.1 uncultured Neisseriales bacterium | reverse complement strand
GTTTTTCTTTGGAGACGGCGTTCCGCAGGACAGCTCGCTCGCTTTTTCCTGGCTCCAGAAAGCTGCCGTCAAAGGATCACCCTATGCCCAGACCGCTATCGGCTGGATGTTTGGCCAAGGGAAAGGCGTGGTCGCGAACCGGCAAGAAGCCGCCACCTGGTACCGGAAAGCGGCAGAACAGGGATTCGCTGCCGCTCAAGCCAATCTCGGAACCCTCTATTTCACCGGACGAGGTGTCACCGCCGATATGAACCAGGCTGGCACCTGGTACAGGAAGGCAGCGCAACAAGGCCATGTCGATGCGCAGTCTGGCTTGGTCTGGCTGTATGCGGAGGGTGCCTTGCCGCCCGATACCCTGTTGCAGGCCAGCCTGCCCCTTACAACAGCGGATAGCGACACGCTCACCAAGTGGATGACGGAAAAGCGCACGCCCTGACAGCTGTCACTCCGGCCATTCGGGCAAAAAAAACCGGCCCCAAAGGCCGGTAAAACGTTGCGCGAGGAGAGTCAACGGGGAACCCTCGCTCCGGCCATAGCGTGGTCTGTGGCCGGAGCAGCAACGCGGTGGAGAAGATCTTTCGGGACGGTCAGGCGGTCACCCCCAAGGCTTCGCGGTATTGCCGGGAGAACTCAACTTTGCGGGCCGGGTTCAGGTGGGACAGCAAACCCGGACCGGCGGGGATCGGCCGCATGGTGCCGTTGGGCAGGTGTTGCAGCAGTTCGACCAGGGCGCCGTCCTGGGCGCGGATGCCGGGCAGTCCGGCCGACATCAGGGCGCGCTGGCCAGCGTCGTCCAGCAGGAAGGACAGCCAGACCTGAGCCGCCCTGGGCCGGCGGCTCTGCCGGGGGATGAAGGCCAGCCGCGACATCACCAGCGCGTAGTCGTTGGGCAGCACGAAGGCGAGCCGCGGGTCGTCCTTGGCGCGGGCCATGGCGTAGGGGCCGGGCACGTTGTAGGCGAGCAGGCTTTCGCCCTTGGCGACGCTGTCGAGCATGGCGCCGGCGCTCTTGAACAGCTTCACGCCGCAGCGGCCCATGGTATTGGCCACCGACCAGAAGGCCGGGTTGCGCTCGGCGTCCTGCACTTGCAGGAACAGGCCGGTGCCGGAGGCATCCACGTCGTAGCAGGCGATGCGGTTGCGGTACTGGTCGTAGAAGCGCGACAGCACCGATACCAGGGCCATGTGGCTTTGCGCCACCGCGCCCTTGGGCAGCAACGCCTGGTTGTAGACAAAACCGATCGGCTCCAGCGTGGTGCCGACCAGCGCATTCTTCCAGTGGGTCCAGTTAGCCGCCTTGTCCAGCAGCGCGCCATCCAGCGGGCGGGCGTAGCCATCGTTGACCAGCCGCACCTGCAGGTCCATGGCGGAACTCCATACCACGTCGGCACTGTCGCGGCCGGCAGCGGTTTCCTCACGTAAGCGGCTGTCGACCTCGCCGGAGCCCAGGTCCTGATAGTCCACGCGCGTACCGGGATAGCGGGCCTGGAAGGCGGCGATCAGTGGATCGACCAGTTTCTTGTCGGTGGTGCCGTAGATGCGGACCAGGTTTTCGAGCGTAGGCGTCGAGGTGGGCGCTGAAGTAGACGCACCGGCCGCGCGGGCCAGGCTGCTGGCAAATGGATAGGCAAGGCAGGCGGCCCCTGCGGCGAGCAGGGTACGGCGGGTGGGTTGCATGGTCTCCTCCTTCGATGCCCGGGCGTAGTCGGGATCAACGTCCGCTTTGGCGGATCGAATGTGGAGCGCATGCTAACGGGGTCACGCTTTCAGCCGGCTTTCAGTCGCCGCCGCGAAAAACCTTGACCCATATCATCCGGACGTTATTCTCCCCCGCCTGGCTATCGCGACCACCGATGCGAACCGATAACATCAGGGCGAACCGGCGCCCATGCCGGCCGCTCCAGTAGGGAGAACCCCATGCGTGGCGCGCTATTCCGACTCCTGCTCGCAGTCCTGGCCTGCGTGTCGGGCATTGCCCGGGGCGCGGACCTGGCGGCCTACACAGAGGAGTGGGCACCGTACAACTTCACGGAAAACGGTGCCGTTCGCGGCATCTCCACCGATATCCTGCGCGCGGCCTGCTCGGCGGCGGCGCTCCGGTGTGACATTGCGGCGGTGCCGTGGGCACGTGCTTATGCGCTGGCCCAGACAACACCGGGTACTGTCGCCTACACCACAGCACGCAAACCGGAACGGGAGCACCTGTTCCGCTGGATCGGCCCGATCCTGCCGCGCGCCACCTGGGTATTCCTGCGGCGGGAGACGGCAGGACAGGTTTCCACCTTTGCCGATCTGAACCGCTACCGGATCGGTGTCGTGCGCGGTGAAGCGACGATTTCTGACTTGCAGGCGAAAGGGGTGCGCGACGACGCCCTGTTCGTCGAGAACTCCAACCTGGATATCCTGAAGCAGCTCGACCGAGGCCACCTGGACGGCATGGTGGATACGGAGATTGGGATGGCCTGGCAACTCGCCAAGGCGAACCTACCGGCCGATAGTCTGGTGAAAGTCCTCAAGCTGTCGGACGAGGGGGCGTATTATTTCGCCCTGAACCCCCGCACCAATCCCAACGTGGCCCGTCGCCTGCAACAAGCGGTCGACAAGCTGCGCAGAAGCGGCGCCATCGACCAGATCGTGGCCGAATACACCCATCCCTGAAAACCGACCCATCATGTTGATCCGTGATTTCGCACCGGGGGATGAAGCCGCCCTTCGGGACGTCGTCCATTCCTCGGTTCACCAGCTCGCCAAGGGGTACTACACCCCAGTCCAACTGGCGGCCTGGGCGCCGGACGCCTACGACGTCGCAGCATGGTCACAGCACCTGCACGCCAATCGCCCCTTCGTGGCCATGGACGAACAAGGCATCTGCGGCTTCGCCGATTTGCAGCCGTCCGGGTTGATCGACCATTTCTTCGTTGCGGGCCACTGCGGTCGGCAGGGTGTGGGGCATGCGCTGATGATGCATCTGCATCAGGCGGCTGCTGCGCGCGGGATCGACCGGCTGTGTTCGGATGTCAGCCTCGCCGCCGAGGCGTTCTTCGCCCGGCACGGCTTCATCGTCGAGCAGCGGCAAGAAGTATGGGTGCGCGCGGTAATGCTGAACAATGCCAGGATGGTCAAA